>SCST01000037.1 GCA_004299465.1 Methylovulum sp.
CCGGCTGCGTCGTCGCGGTATCGGAAGCACGGCGTTTATGTCGTCATCGGTGGTGCCGGCGGTATCGGCACGGCCTGGAGCCGATACATGATCGAGCATTATCAGGCGCAGCTCATCTGGATAGGCAGGCGGTCGATTGACGCCGAAATACGGCAAAAACTCGATACGCTGGCGCAGATCGGCCCCGCGCCGCGCTATATCCAGGCCGATGCCGGAAACCTGGCGGCGCTGCACGCGGCCTACGATGACATCAAGCGCAGCCATCAACAGATACACGGCGTCATTCATTCGGCGATTGTCTTGCAGGACCAGAGCCTGGCGAATATGGACGAGGAACGCTTCCGGGCCGGACTGTCGGCAAAAGTCGATACCAGCGTCTGTCTGGCCGAGGTCTTTCAACACGAGGAGCTGGATTTTGCCGTATTTTTCTCGTCCGCGATCGCGTTTGAAAAAGTGCCGGGACAAAGCAATTACGCGGCAGGCTCGACGTTTGCAGACGCACTGGCGCGGCAACTGGCAAAAACCTGGTCCTGCACCGTCAAGCTGGTCAACTGGGGTTATTGGGGCAGCGTCGGCATAGTCAGCGATGCGGCGTACCAGCAGCGCATGGCGCGCGCCGGCTTGGGCTCGATAGAGCCCGACGAGGGCATAGCGGCGCTGGATAGGCTGCTTAACAGCGCTATCGACCAGATGGTAGTGATTAAAACGATAAAACCGGCGGAGACCTTGTAATGACGGTTAAAGAATGGATAACGACTTATTCCGACCCGCTGCCTTCCTGCATCGAAGGCCTGGAACAACAATGTACCCGTCACTATTCAGATCCTTGCCTTGCCGTAGGGCGTGCCGCGCGCGCCTTTTCCGATGATGGCGCGCGTTTATGCCCCAGAGGGTACGGCACGCCCTACGGCAAGGAGCTGAATAGTGACCAATGCGCCCCGGTTAAGCCTCGACCATCCGGCGATGCTGGGCAGATGGCGGAATTGGAAGCAGGGTTGCTCAGATTGCTGGCTGCGCAGTTGCAGGCGCTGGGCTTATTCGAAGGACCGCTTGAAGAAAGCGCGCGCCGATACCAGTGGCCGGAATTTTACCGGCGCTGGTTTAACGAAAGCGTCCGGGTATTGACCGCCAACGGCTTATTGCGCGATGACGGTACGCTGTGCCCGTCCGTGACCGACCTTGAATCGTTATGGGTTGAGTGGAAGGACATCATCGCGCAAGGCCATCCCGACCATAAAACGCAATTGGTATTGCTAGAAGCCTGCCTGAAAGCCTTGCCCGATATTCTGAAAGGCCGCCGTAAGGCGACCGAGGTCTTGTTCCCGAATTCGTCGATGGCGCTGGTCGAAGGCATTTACAAAGGCAATGCCGTCGCCGACCTGTTCAATGACGTGCTGGGCAATACCGTAAGCGCTTATATCCGGCAGCGACTGGCGCGACAGCCCGACGCGCGGATCAGGATTCTTGAAATAGGCGCCGGCACCGGCGGCACGACCGCCGGCCTGCTGACCAAGCTCGAGCCTTTCCGGGAGCATCTGGCGGAATATTGCTATACCGACCTGTCCAAAGCCTTTTTGATACACGCGGAAAAACATTACGCGCCGCTCGCGCCGTATTTGCGCACGGCCGTTTTCGATGCCGGCAAGCCGGTAGCGGCGCAAGGCATCGCAGCCAATCATTACGACCTTGTGATTGCCGCGAATGTGCTGCATGCGACGAAGAGCATACGCCCGACCTTGCGCAATGCCAAAGCGCTGCTGCGCAACCGCGGCGTGTTGGTGTTGAACGAATTGAGTGCGAATTCGCTGATGGCGCACCTGACCTTCGGCCTGCTCGAAGGCTGGTGGCTTTATGAAGATGACGCCTTGCGCATTCCGGGCTGCCCAGGATTATTCCCGGAGGTCTGGCGTGATGTGCTCGAAGACGAAGGTTTCGGGGCGGTCTTATTCCCGGCAAAACATCTGCATGAATTCGGGCAACAGATTATCGTTGCCGAAAGCGACGGCATAGTCCGGCAGCAACAGGCGACTGAAGCCGATAACAAAAGGCCCGGACTCAGGGTTCTTGCGAATAGCGCCAAACCCGCTATCAATGCCGCGTCGTTACGCGAGCGGGCCGTCGCCTATCTGAAGAACGTCGTTGCCGACACGCTGAAGATGCCGGCGGACCAGATCGATGCGGCGCAGGCGCTGGAAGTCTACGGCATGGATTCGATACTGGTCGTGCAGCTGACGAACACGATGCACAAGCATTTCGACGGCATCACGAGCACGTTGTTTTTTGACGTGCAGACGATCAATGCACTGGCCGAGCATTTGCTTAAAACCCGGCAAGCCGCGTTTATCAAATTACTGGGCATGGATCGGCAAGAGCCGCAAGCATTTGAACCCGTTCAAGCAACGGCATTTAAGCCCCGGACGAAAAAATCCCGCCGTTTTGTCCCTGCCAACGACCCGGAAACTAATGCCCGGGATGTCGCGATTATCGGCCTCAGCGGGCGTTATCCTAAGGCCGCCAATATCAACGAATTCTGGCGGAACCTGCTGGCCGGCAGGCATTGCATCACCGAAATTCCCGAAGACCGCTGGGACTGGCGGGACTATTTCGCCGACGAAAAAGGCAAAGCGGGCAGCCATTACAGCCGCTGGGGCGGTTTTATCGACGATGTCGACAAGTTCGATCCGCTGTTTTTCCAGATTTCCCCGAGAGATGCCGAACGCATGGACCCGCAGGAGCGCCTGTTCCTAGAGACGGCCTACGCGAGTATCGAGGATGCCGGATACACGCCCGCGACGCTGGCCGCGAGCCGGAAAGTCGGCGTCTTTGTCGGCGTCATGAACAGTATGT
>SCST01000334.1 GCA_004299465.1 Methylovulum sp.
TGCAGCCGTTTGGCCAAGCGGCTGGCAACCATTATTTTTTTTTCATCGGCTAGCGATATTCCGGCACAGGCATAGAGCAAATGCCGGAAAAGCTCAAACTCATGGGCGGTAATGGCTGAAATAGTGATAAAACAATCCTCTGATTAATGTTGAATAGCTTGCAATGCGCGTGCGTTTCACTTTGGCGTTGCCTGTTATCAACGCGTAACTATTCAGAACCTTGCCTGACGTGTAGGGCGTGCTGCGCGCGCCTTCTCCTGTGCGTGGATAAAACGCGCCGGTCCGTTGATGGTGCGCGCAGCACGCCCTACAGCAAGGGGCTGAATAGTTATATCAACGCAATAAGCCGTTAATCGGCGCATAATATTTTGTCCTGTGCCTGATTACGTTTATAGTTCGGCAAACTCATGGTTGGTTGAATCAATGGGTTACCGTCGTCCTGGGTTTGCCGAAGGGCTTGTTAAGCGTTTTCTTAAAAACCTGTTTTCTCTCAACGGGCGGAAGGAAGTGTGTTTGAGTTTTTAAGATCCCTTATATATTATGCTGGAAGAACGCGGAAATTAATTAAACGCTTCTCCCTGTCCGGTTTACCTTAAGGAGGATGTTCCTTGGCTATTAACGTAATTGATAAAGACGGAATTTTTCATATTGCCATACAGGGCGAAATGACTATTTATACCGCAGTGGAGCAAAAAAATAAGCTCATTGAATGCCTGAAGCCGGATCATGAACTGTGCATCGATCTTTCCGCCGTTTCGGAAATAGACAGTGCCGGTTTGCAACTGTTGCTATGGCTTAAACAGGAAGCTCCACGACTCAATTTGATTCATCACAGCCGTGCGGTCGTTGAGGTTCTGGAATTGCTGAATCTGGCCTCGCATTTTGGCGATCCTATTATTTTTTCTAGCCACTGGAAAACATCATGAGCGAATATGATGCCGCATTAGCCATCTTTACGCAGGAAACCGAAGAATTACTAGCCCAAATGGAATACGGCCTGCTGGGGCTGGAAGATAATCCCGAAGACAGCGAAAGTATTAACAGCGTCTTCAGGGCAATGCACACGATTAAAGGTACGTCAGGATTGTTCGGGTTTGATGACGTTGTTGCCTTTACGCACGAAGTTGAATCGGTGCTGGATAAGGTCAGGCGCGGCGAACGCAGGATTGATGCTGCGCTTATTTCTATTTTGTTAAATTGCAAGGATCATGCGGCAGATCTTATCAAGCATAGCCTTGAGACTGAATCCGCGGCATTGCCTGATGCGTTAAAAGCGAAAGGAGCCGGTTTAATCATGCAATTGACCGGTACGCCGGCAGTATCGGCGAACATGGCCGCCGTCAACCCGCCGGTCGACCACGAAGGCCAAGCTGAACAAACCGCATCGGCGTCCCATCACGACAATTCCGGCGACAACTGGCTTATTTCATTAAAATTCAGGCAGGACGCTTTACGAAACGGTATTGATCCCTTGTCGTTTATCAGCTTTTTGAAAAAAAAAGGCGATATTGTTGCCATACAAACATTAACGCCTGAATTACCGGCCGGTGATCAAATGGATCCGGAAAGTTGTTACCTGCACTTCAATATTATTTTTCACAGCGAATTGGACAAACAGGCGATTGCCGATGTGTTTGAATTCGCTGAAGATGATTGTGATATCAGGATTATAGCGCCGCACTCGAAAGTTGAGCATTACCTGGGCTTGCTGCAAGAACAGGCCGGCGATGATGACAATCATGTTGAGAAGTTAGGCGAAATGCTCATCAACATAGGCGCATTAACCGCGAAGGAAGTAGCGGCGGCATTGCAGCAGCAAAAGCAGGCCTGGAGCCAAACCTCCGCGACGGCTAAGCCGCTCGGTGAAATATTGGTGGAACAGAAATTTACCGAACAGCCCGTGGTTACCCAGGCGCTAAAAAAACAACAGGCCGCCAGGGAAAAAACTATCGCCGAGGCTAATTATATTCGCGTCGATTCGGCCAAATTGGGGCAACTCATCAACCTGGTCGGCGAACTGGTTATTTCCGGCGCCGCGATGCGCTTGATGGTTGACCGGTACGGCCTAAGCGATGTCGAAGAAGTCGCCGTCGGCATGAATGACCTGGTCAGCGAAATAAGGGATACGGCGCTTAAATTAAGAATGGTCGCCATCGGCGATACTTTTTCCAGGTTCCGGCGCGTCGTCAGGGATGTCAGCAACGATTTAGATAAACAGATAGAGCTGGTCATTACCGGCGGCGAAACTGAGCTTGATAAAACCGTTGTTGAAAAAATCAATGACCCGCTGACGCACCTGATCCGTAATGCCTTGGATCACGGCATAGAGCCGCCGGAACAACGGCTGGCTTCGGGAAAGCCGGCGCAAGGCACCGTTCACCTGAATGCTTATCACGATTCCGGCCATATCGTGGTCCAGGTTGCCGATGACGGCGCCGGCCTGAATGCGGACAAAATTCTTGCCAAAGCGATAGCCAGCGGATTGGTTACGGCGGAGCAACAACTGACGCGGCAGGAAATTTTTAACCTGATATTCGAGGCCGGGCTCAGCACCAAAGAACAAGCGAACAATTTATCGGGGCGCGGCGTGGGTATGGATGTGGTGCGCAGGAACATTGAAGCCTTGCGTGGTTCGGTCAGCCTGGACAGTATCGAAGGCCGGGGCACGACAGTGACGATTCACCTGCCGTTAACGCTGGCGATTATTGACGGTTTTATGGTTGAAACGGAAAATGAGCGTTACATCATTCCCCTCGGCATGATCGAGGAATGCGTTGAAATGAATTCCTCCGAATGGGAAATAGACACTATTCAACACTACATCAACCTGCGAGGTGAAGTCCTGCCCTATTTAAGGTTGGGGGATTATTTCCATAACCGTTCCCGGCACCAAGGCAATGAACACAGGGAAAGCCTGGTCGTGGTGCGGTTTGGACAGGCTAAGGTGGGCCTTGTTGTCGATCAGCTGCATGGCGAGCACCAGACCGTTATCAAGCCATTAGGCAAGGTCTTCGAGCAACTGCAAGGCATTAGCGGCGCAACGGTTTTAGGCAATGGTAATGTGGCGTTGATCCTGGATGTGCAGTCGTTAATCCAGCATGCCGTTAAACGGAGAGGTCCTTATGCCGGTGCTGCAACACCACATTAGGCGGGGAATTAACCGTGCCAATGTTGATATTTTTAAGCGCTTTTAAAAAGGGTAACGTATGATTAATTTAGCAATTGAAGGGAAACATACGGATGCTGCAGCCGTTGCAGGTGACCAGTTTCAGCAATACCTGACTTTCTTTGTCGGCAAGGATAATTTCGGCATCAATATCCTGGATGTAAAAGAAATTATTGAAATCAACAATATCACCCGGATACCGAAAACACCGGACTATATTCGCGGCGTTATTAACCTGCGCGGCAATGTCGTACCGGTTATTGACCTTTCCGCCAGATTGGATCGTCAGCGCAGTGAAATTACCAAGCTGAGCTGCATCGTGCTGGTCGAGGTTGATGTGCGTGGCGAGGCGCAAATAATCGGCGCGTTGGTCGACCAGGTGAATGAAATTCTCGATATAGCCGATGCCGATATTCTACCTGCGCCGGATTTCGGCACCGATATACGCACCGACTTTATTCAGGCGATGGGGCGCGTCGATGATAACTTCATTATTTTATTGGCGATCAACCGCATTCTGTCAATAGATGAACTCTCGCAATTACAACACGTTGCCAATACCCAAGCCAATAGCCTTATGAGTGATGACAGCCCTGATTTTAAAAAACCAGGCAAATCCGATCAATATTAATGGCTTAAGCGTAAAAGCTAAAATTTTTAGCGGAGCAATGCTGCTCATGTTATCAACAGGAATTATCATGCTAAATAACCTTACCATCAAAGCCCGCCTGATTCTGGTTGTGGGTTTCCTGTCCGTACTTGCCGTCACTCTTGGCGTGCTTGGCTTGAACGGGATGAAAAAAGCCAATGAAGGGTTGCTTACCGTTTACGCTGATCGCACGATTCCGATGGGGCAGCTGGCTGAAATCAAGGCAAATTTATTAAATAATCGCCTCGCAATTGTCAATTCCATGATATTCAAGGAAGATGTTAAGAAAAACATCGACCTGATCAGGCAGAATATTGCCGAAAATGACAGGATATGGGCTGCATATATGGCAACCTTCCTGACTTCCGAAGAAAAAGTGCTGGCCGACAAGTTTGCAAAGGATAACAAGCGATTCGTTGTCGATGGATTAAACCCCACTATTGAATACTTGGTTGCCGAAAATACAGCGGCAATAGAAAAAACGATCACAGAAGAGGTGCGTCCGTTGTTTGTACCGGTCGAAGATGGCATCGATGCATTGACTCAGTTACAACTGAATGTCGCCAAACAGCAATATGATGAGGCTCAAGTTCGCTATGAAGACAGTCGTTTTATGTCGATAGCGATGCTGGCAGTCGGTTTGTTGCTGTCCCTGTTTATCAGCTTTATGCTGATTCGCGGTATTTCGCGCTCCCTATTGGCGATAAAAGAATTTACCGAGTCTTTAGCGGAAGGCGACCTCATTGCCCGAATTGACCTCAACCAAAACGATGAAATCGGCGATTTAGCTCGAGCAATGGCGGGCATGCGCGACCAAATCAGCAATGTTGTGCAGGGTGTGCGCACCAATGCCGACAGCATGGCCAGCGCCTCGCAGGAAATCAGCGCGACGGCGCAAAACCTTAGCCAATCAGCGATGGAGCAGGCGTCGGGTGTTGAGGAAACCAGCGCTTCAATTCAACAGATGAATGCGTCGGTTCAGCAAAATGTTGAAAATGCCAAAGTGACCAATAGCATGGCCAACACCTCGGCGAAAGATGCCGCGACAGGCGGTGAAGCGGTTAGGCGTACCGTTAACGCGATGAAGCAAATCGCCGGTAAGATTGGTTTAATTGAAGACATCGCCTATAAAACCAATTTGCTGTCACTCAATGCCGCGATTGAGGCGGCTCGCGCCGGCGAGCATGGCAAGGGCTTTACCGTGGTTGCCGCTGAAGTACGCAAACTGGCTGAAAACAGCCGCACAACTGCGCAGGAAATCAAGGAGCTGGCGGCTAATAGTGTCAATATCGCTGAGGAAGCCGGAAAACTGCTCGAAGCGGTTGTTCCCAATATTCAAAAAACGGCTGATTTAGTTGAAGAAATAACCGCCTCATCCGAAGAGCAGGCGCAAGGTATCAGCCAGATCAATGGGGCAATGAGCCAGCTCGACCAGGCTACACAACAAAATGCTTCAGCCTCGGAACAATTGGCGGCAACTTCAGAAGAAATGAGTGCGCAAGCGGAGCAATTACAACAATCGGTCGCTTTTTTTAAATTGGATAATGGACAGGCAGCCCTGAAGTTTTCACACAAACAACCGCCTGCCAGGTCTATTGGCGCATACGATAAAAAGAGAGGGGTTTCGTCTCATAAGATAACAGGTGCAGCGGCTTCAAGGGCCGACATCAATTTTAAGGATTTTGAGAAATTCTGATTGTTCCGTTGCAAGATTGGCGGGATGGCAATTTAATAGACAAAGGGGAGTTTTCGTGGCGTGGTTGCTTTTATTTTCTGCCGGATTCGTGGAAATATTATTTGCTTTAAGTCTTAAATATAACGAAGGTTTCACCAGGCTTTGGCCCAGTGTGGCAACGATGGTGTGCGGTGGCGGCAGCTTTTATTTGCTGGTGCTGGCCATTAAAACGTTGCCGCTGGGGACAGCTTATGCCGTGTGGACGGGTATGGGGGCGGTCGGTGTCGCGATAGCGGGGATTATTTTATTCAAAGAATCCGCAGACTGGTATCGTTTGCTGTCCATTACACTGGTGATCGTCGGTATTATCGGGCTGAAATTAACGGACTCCGAGTAATGTTGCACCTGATATTTCAGTCACCGCTTGAAGTCGCTGTCCTGGGGCGTATAAGCGCAGGCGATGACGTGGTTTTTCTTGAAAGTGCGGTGCTGGGCTTGTTACAGATGGGCAACTTAGCTGGCGTGTTAACAGATTTGACTGCACGTTGCAGGCTTTATGTGCTGTCTGACGCTATAAACGCTAGAGGCATACTGGCCGATGAGTTGGTAGCCGGCATGGAACTTATTGATTATGCCGGATTGGTTGCCTTAACGGTTAAAAACCCGGCGATCCAGTCATGGTCTTGATGGTTGCCGGCAGCTTGCCGGAACTCACCGATCAGGGATTTTTGGTCAGGCTGACGGACTGGGACGAAGACGTTGCCGGGCGTCTGGCTGAAATAAACCATATCGAGCTAAGCGATGAGCATTGGGAAATCATCCTGTTTATTCGTGAGTATTACCTGCTTTATAAGCATTTGCCGAATGCGCGGGTTTTTACCAAGGCGGTGTTGAAGCAATTTGGTGAGAGCAAGGGTAATAGCCGCTATTTACACCGGTTATTTCCCGATGGGCCGCTGAAATATGCCTGTAAATTAGCGGGTTTGCCGAAGCCGCCGACTTGTTTGTAACGATGCGCATTTATTCTCCTGAAAGGTAACTACTCAGCTCCTTGCCAAGTTACCTGAAGTTATACTCGCTCTTTGGCCTGTGTAGGGCGCGCCGCGCGCGCCTTCTCCGATACTTGGGGCAACGTGCCA
>SCST01000881.1 GCA_004299465.1 Methylovulum sp.
TTTACCGAAATTTTATTTGCCCTGGCGATGCTGGCGTTTGTCGTATTGGTCGTCATGGAACGCCTTAAGCCTTATCGCCGCTTCACCGGCAAAATAGCAAAAGAATCATTTGTCACCAACACGACAGCCTTTTTATTCAACAACCTGATCCTGACTTTTTTGCGCGCATCATCGCTGTTTTTTGTAGCCCAGCAATTTTCTTCCCACGGCCTCTTGAGCGATATGGCGAACGGCCCCGTAAAATGGCTGTTTTCATTTGTATTATTCGACCTCGCCATTTACGTATGGCATGTTGCCAGCCACAAGTATGAATTTTTATGGCGTTTTCATAAAATCCACCATAGCGATAAAAGCGTTAATGTTTCAACCGGCTTTCGTTTTCATGTTTTTGATCTCCTGCTTGAGCTTGTTTATAAATGCCTGTTTGTCATCATTATCGGCGTTCAAGCCTACCTGGTGCTGGCGATTGAAACCGTCGAGCTGTTTTTTATCTTTTTTCATCACTCCAATATCTCGCTTAAAAAAGAAGACTTTCTCTCGCAATTCATCATCACACCGGCATTGCATCGTGTCCACCATTCCGCCCTGCGCAGTGAACATGACAGTAATTACGGCATTGCGCTGGCTTTATGGGATAGACTATTCGGCACCCGCAAAGAACTGGTGCCGGAAAAACTAGGCCTGGATGTCATTGAAGCGGAAAATTTCCTGCAATTGTTTTTTCTCGCATTCATTACCGAACGCCGTATCAGGAAATTGCTGCACCTTATTCCGAAAGGCAGGAAATAATGTAGGCCTATAGACACAACTCTGATTTTAATCGATCCTGACCAACTCCCTCGACAACTGCTCACATCCATAGACCGCCCTTTACTGGTGGCGTTGCCAGCTAAGCCATAAAGAATATGCCTCTTTATATATAGCTCGAAGCTTACAAAACGACACGGAAACAAATGCACTTGGGCAAACCTTCATCAGCAGACAGGGCTTTGTCGCTTAATCAACGAAAGCATCTATAGATGCTTATGCACAATAAGCGTTGAATATGGTTTGTCGTAACAAGGAATCCTTATACAGCCCACGAAATACGGGAGCTGCGACGAAGCCTCACACCAAGGGTTATTGTAAATCTCATGTATCGCCCATTTTAGTTAAATAAAAAACCATTTATTTCAATA
>SCST01000335.1 GCA_004299465.1 Methylovulum sp.
AAACCTGACTAATCTGCCACCCAATAAAATAGAGTGCCCCTTAATACGGAAATGGCTACATGATCGTGGGAATAATGTCAGATACAGCGAGGTAATATACTCAAAATTCCAGATGGACTGCCAATCGGCCCAGCCGTGCAACGGGTACGCTTTGCCAGATATTCTGGCATTTCGGCTAACGGAATCCCACCCGCTGCAAGCGTATAAAATCCAGCAACCCTGCTTGTGCCTGACTCGACAGCCAAATAGCAAGCAGCCACACGGCGGCGGACATCTTGCCTTGCTTGTTTGCGTAAATAGTTGTCCAGTGCCTCTTCGCCACAAGCAAACTTCGTCCGGTCATACTTCGGGTCAAGAAGCTCTATTGTAAAACCAACCGTCATAGGCTTTGGATCAATTTGGCGTGGGCTTTGGCTGCGCGTTGCAAGGCCTGATTGGGCTCAGGCGGGTTAACCAAAAGATCAGTAAAACGCCGTTGTTCTTAGGGACAGAGGCGTTGGTGCATAAATCATCAAATGGTCTAAACTATCCCTAAAGTTCAACTGCATCGGAAAATCGTCATGGAAACACAATCAGATTGTTCAAACGCCACGTCGACCAGTCAAAAAAAGTAAATGGCGCGTGACTAACTGGGCAGAGTACGATCGGGCGCTGGTGCAGCGAGGTAACCTGACGGTGTGGTTTGACGAAGAGTTTGTGCGCAACCACTGGCGTCCGGCTTCCAGCGGAAAAAAGGGTGCGCCGATGGAGTATTCGGATAGGGCGATCCAGGTGTTATTGATGATAAAGGCGACGATCCATTTGCCTTACCGCGCCCTTGAAGGCTTTGCCCGATCATTGATGAAGTTGATGGCGCTGGAGTTTGCGTACCGGATCACTCGCTTATGGCAAGGCGTGCCAAGCACTTGCAGATAAAGATTCCGTGCCGGGAACGCACAGGCCCCACGCCTATTGTGGTGGATTCGACGGGACTGAAAATCTATGGCGAGGGCGAGTGGAAAGCGCACAAACACGGTGCCAGCAAGCGTCGCCGCTGGATCAAAGTGCATCTGGCGGTGGATGCCGATGCCAAAGATGTGCTGGGAGTGGAAGTCACGACCGAAGAATGGGCGGATTGCGAGCTTTTTGCGGAGCTGATCGAACAGCTTGACGGCGAGATTGCGCAAATCGATGGCGCCTACGACACGCGCGAGGCCTACGCGATTGCCGCCGAGCGGGATGCCGTACTCGTTGTGCCGCCCCGTGACAACGCGGTGGCTTGGGAAGACGGACATCCACGTAACGAGGCACTGGCTCAAATTCAGGAAAAAGGCATGGCCACCTGGAAAAACGAATCCGGTTACCATCGCCGCAGCATTGCCGAAAACGCCATGTATCGCCTGAAACAACTGTTTGGCGACAAGTTGGCATCCCGAGTTTTCGAGACCCAGGTCGTCGAGGTTCATGCCCGCATCGCGGCCATGAACGTCATGACCTATCTTGGCATGCCGGTTTCAGTCCGGGTAGGGACAACTGCGGCCTGATGTTGTGGGGATAGGGACAGAATAACCATCAATTTATTTATGCACCAACGCCTTGTTTATGTAACAGCCTTACTCTTTCCCCGCCAGAAACGGTACAAAAGTGACGGCATCCAGTTCTTCAATCTTATAAGCGTCGACGGTGCGCGTCACTCTTTGCAGCGTCTGTTTGCCGCTTTGCCCGATGGGAATCACCATAACACCGCCGACTGCCATTTGCTGCAATAACAGCTCAGGAAGAGCCGGCGGCGCGGCGGAGACAAGAATGCCGTCAAACGGTGCATAATCCGGCCAACCCAAACTGCCGTCGCCATACATGAAACTGATATTCTTAAGCTTTAAATCCCATAAGTACGCCTGCGCTTTTTTTTGTAACGGCAGGATGCGTTCGACGGAGTAAACGTGATCGACCAGTTGCGCCAGGACAGCCGTCTGGTAACCGCAGCCGGTGCCTATTTCCAATACTTTGGAGATATGGCCTGACGAGAGTAACAGTTCAGTCATCCTCGCGACGATATAAGGCTGTGAAATCGTCTGGTTGAAACCTATCGGTAATGCCGTATCTTCATAAGCCCTGCTGGCTAACGCTTCGTCCATAAAAATATGCCGGGGGGTGTTTCTCATTGCCTCCAGCACGTTCCGGTTGCTGATCCCTTGCTCCGACAAACGTTTAACCATGCGCTCGCGCGTGCGCGGGGAAGTCATACCTATGCCTTGCAAGTGTGGCATCATCAGTTTTGCTCCTTGGGTAACCATATCTTTAAGTCATTGAGCCGGTCATACCAGGTCAGGTCCAGTTGCAGCGGGGTGACTGACACATAGCCGGTATTAACGGCATAAAAATCGGTTCCGGGCCCGGCATCCTGTTCTGCTCCCGGCGGCCCGACCCAATAAATCGTGCGCCCGCGCGGATCCTTACTGGTGACGACGGGTTCCGATTTGTGGCGCTGGCCCAGCCGGGTCGCTTGATAACCTTTAAGTTCATGAACCGCCAAATCCGGCACATTAATATTGAGAATAGTATCTTGCGGCAAGGGCTTGCTGATTAATTGCTTGAGTATGGTGACGGCAACATGGGCCGCGGTATCGAAATGAACAGGATCGCTGCCCACTAATGAGATCGCAACCGCAGGAAGACCTAAAAAACGTCCTTCGGTTGCCGCGGCAACCGTACCTGAATACAGTACGTCATCGCCTAAGTTAGAGCCATGATTAATCCCGGCAAAAACCATATCCGGCTCCTGCTTCAGCAGGCCGGTAATGGCCAAATGGACACAATCGGTAGGCGTTCCGTCCACTTTAATAAAACCGTTATCCGCAGGATAGGCTCGCAAAGGCATTTCCAGCGTCAGCGAGTTGCTTGCCGCGCTACGGTTTTTATCGGGAGCAACCACTGAAATTTCAGCATATTCACGCAATGCATCCGCTAATGCAGAAAGGCCTTCAGCCAAGTAGCCGTCATCATTACTTAACAAAATATGCATTATCAGTCGCCCTGGCACGGAATAAGCTATAAAATCAAACATATTAGCAACAATAGCCTACAAAATCAGCCTTCGTGACAAAAAAAATCCCGA
>SCST01000336.1 GCA_004299465.1 Methylovulum sp.
GCCGAGTAGGGCGCGCCGTACCCTCTGGGGCATAAACGCGCGCCTTCTCCATAGCGCGTGATTAATCGACGCTTAATCTGACTGCCTTCTGGCGCGCGTAGCACGCTCTACATAATAGGTACGAAAATCAATCAAGGTTGTTTTACGTCGAAATAAATAACAAATTTCCGCGCGTCTAATCGCATTCATCGACGGGCGGTTTTTTGGCGGCTTATACGATAGAATGACAGACAACTACAATATCATTAATTTCACCATGCTGACCCCTACGACCTTATTCAAATGCTTGGCCGATGAAACCCGCTTGCGTTGTATGGTTTTACTGCACAAAGAAGGCCGGCTTTGCGTTTGTGAATTAACCTATGCGCTGGCGATGTCGCAACCGAAAATTTCCCGGCATCTTGCCTTATTGAGACAGATCAATGTGTTGCAGGATAGCAGGGAAGGGCAGTGGGTTTATTACCAGATTAACCGCGAACTGCCGGGCTGGGTTTTTGACATCCTCGACATCGCGACGAAACAGTTTAGCGAGCAGCCGCGTTTGCAACAGGATATTGAGCGATTGCAGGCCATGAGCACCCGCCCGTGGTTAAGCAAATGTTGAGATCGGTTTTTTTGTTCTATAATATTAATTTTCCTATTTAATAAGTTATGTGTGTTTCATAAGTGCTTGCACTAGAAAGGACCAGTCTTCGTTAAATGAGTTCGGCAAGCACTTATGAAACAATTAATATATGGAAATGCGTATATAACTATATGAGGTAAGCGATGTTAACCATTTTGATATTATGCACCGGTAATTCGTGCCGTAGCGTGCTTGGCGAGGCCTTGATCAACCATAAAGGCGGCGGCCGGGTAAAGGCTTTTTCGGCAGGCAGCCATCCGACCGGTAAAGTGAACCCTAATGCGTTGGCGACATTGGCTCGCAACGGACTACCGACCGAAGGCTTCAGCAGCCAATCCTGGGATGAATTCGGCGACAAGGGCATTGATATTGCGATCACTGTTTGCGACCAGGCGGCGGGCGAAAGCTGTCCGATGTATTTAAACAGCACCATCAGGGCGCATTGGGGACTGCCTGACCCGGCCCATGCCACAGGCAGCGAAGAAGAAATAAGACTGGCGTTCCAGGCGACTTATGACGCGCTCAATGACAGGATCGATAAAATGCTGGCATTGCCGCTGGAAACGCTGTCCAAGCCTGAGCTCGCCGAGAGCCTGAACCGTATCGGTGCCGAATCCCCTGAACGAGGTTGCATCAATGACTAAACCATTCGGACAACCGGCGCATTCAGCGCTTACAGAACCGGCATTGCCCAAACGCTTAGGCTTCGTGGAACGCTTTTTAACGCTGTGGATTTTTATCGCGATGGCGGCTGGTGTAGGCTTAGGATATTGGGTTCCCGCTGTCACGCAAGGCTTAAGTTATTTCCAGGTCGGCACGACATCGCTGCCGATCGCCGTCGGCCTTATCCTGATGATGTACCCGCCGCTGGCGAAGGTGCGTTACGAAGAGCTGCCGCAGTTATTCAGGCATGTCAAAGTCCTGATGCTGTCATTGCTACAGAACTGGGTCATCGGTCCGGTGCTGATGTTTGTACTGGCCGTTATCTTTCTCAGGGACTACCCGGAATACATGACCGGGCTGATTATTATCGGTCTAGCGCGTTGCATTGCCATGGTGTTGGTCTGGAACGAACTGGCCGACGGCGATACCGAATACTGCGCCGGCCTGGTCGCGTTCAATTCCGTGTTCCAGATGCTGTTCTTTTCCCTTTATGCGTATTTTTTCGTCACCGTGTTGCCCGATGTACTCGGCATTGCATCCGGCCTTGAGGTGCGGGTTACGATGCTTGAAGTCGCTAAAAGCGTCATGATTTACCTGGGCATCCCGTTTTTTGCCGGGATGTTTACGCGCATAATCCTGGTGCGCAGCAAAGGCCGCGACTGGTATGAGCAAAGTTTTATCCCGAAGATCAGCCCGATAACGCTGATCGCCTTGTTATTCACGATCCTGGTCATGTTTTCGCTCAAAGGCGATGTCATCGTGGAATTGCCGCTGGATGTGATGCGTATTGCGATACCGCTGGTGATTTATTTTATCGTGATGTTTTTCGTAACGTTTTATATGTCGGCGAAGGCCGGTGCCGGCTACCGCATCAGCACCACGCTATCGTTTACGGCGGCGGGCAATAATTTTGAATTGGCGATTGCCGTGGCCGTCGCCGTTTTTGGCCTGCAGTCCGGGCAGGCCTTTGCCGCGGTGATCGGGCCGTTGGTGGAAGTGCCGGTGTTGAT
>SCST01000337.1 GCA_004299465.1 Methylovulum sp.
CAAAGCCGGCAGGCTTGTTGATGATGATAAAGCCGTCGTCTTCAAATAAAATGCCGTTCAGCAGCCGGTCTTTCAAGCTTTGGGCGACAAATGACTCCGGTGTTCTTTCTGCTGTCCTGACCGGCGGGATCCTGACAATATCGCCGGTAACCAGGCGGTATTTTACGTCTACCCTGCCTTTGTTGACCCGGACTTCGCCTTTACGGACGATTCGGTAAATACGGCTTTTAGGTACGCCTTTCAAGCGGGTAATTAAAAAATTGTCCAGACGTTGGTCGTTATTGTCTTCAGTGATTTCGACCAGTTGGACTTTTGGGGGCTCGCTGTGTTGTTCTATGCTCATGGATGCGAATAATACCAGTATCTTGGCAGGTTTGATTCTTTAAATTGATGTGGCGCGATAAGGTTGCTATATTAAGCACGTTTTCAAAAAAAACATACTATACGCTCCGCATCTTTCAACTATGAAACTGGCTTGAGCAGCTCCTTTGAGAAATCCAGATGGGAGAAATCCAATGGGATCAATCCAAATGAGAGCAATCCAAAATGAAGATAGCCCAGTCGTCTATATTGTGTAACTGGTGCTTTTACAAACAACCGGGTTCATCGCTCGACCCTAGACGCGCGATTTTAACTCCTGTTTAAAACAGAATTTACCACCAAGACTGGTAGTGACTTAATATTTGACAGCGCCGGTATCATCTGCTGAAACTCAAGATATGCACGTAATGCGCAGATAATCAAGCATAAGCTCGTAAAAACTAAGCCGACTGTGCTGTTTTAACCAAACTACTGCCATGTTGTGTTTACGGTTATTGCATTAGGTCAAAACCAGTCTGATTATTAAAATCTGGCAATGGAGCAGGACACTACAAGGATACAAAATGAAAAGAATGCTTATCAACGCTACGCAGGCAGAAGAACTGCGAGTCGCCTTGGTAGACGGTCAAAAACTGTATGATTTTGACATAGAAGTCCCTTCGAAAGAACAAAAAAAATCCAATATATACAAAGGTATTATCACCCGCGTCGAGCCCAGTCTGGAAGCGGCATTCGTCAATTACGGCGCTGAAAAGCACGGCTTTTTACCGTTCAAGGAAATCTCCCCCGCCTACCGCCAAAACCAGGACGGCACCGACAATGAAGGCCGCCGTCCTGCTATCAAGGACCTGATCAGGGAAGGCCAGGAAATCGTTGTCCAGATTGAAAAAGAAGAACGCGGCAATAAAGGCGCGGCGTTAACCACTTATATCAGCCTGGCCGGCACTTACCTGGTGCTGATGCCGAACAATCCCAAAGCAGGTGGCATTTCCCGGCGCATCGAAGGCGAAACCCGCAGTGAGTTGCGTGAAGTGATGGCGTCGCTTGAAATTCCCGACAATATGGGGTTGATTGTCAGGACGGCGGGTTGCGGCAAGAATGCCGAAGAGTTGCAATGGGACTTGAATTACCTGATGCAGTTGTGGGAAGCCATAGAACGTTCTTCCAGCGAACAAGCGGCGCCGTTCCTGGTGTTCCAGGAAAGCAATGTTATCATCAGGGCCTTACGCGACCATTTGCGCGGCGATATCGACGAGATCCTGATAGATAATGAAGATTCGTTTGCGCTGGTGCAAAACTTCTTGAAACAAGTGATGCCGCATTTTTTACCGAAGGCAAAATTGTACCAGGATGCTGTGCCGTTGTTTAACCGCTACCAGATCGAGTCGCAAATCGAGATCGCATACGGGCGTGAAGTCTCGTTACCCTCCGGCG
>SCST01000038.1 GCA_004299465.1 Methylovulum sp.
CTCTTCCGATCTTTCAAAAAACCGGAGTTGCCGAGGTTTTCTGCGGAATCGACGGCGGTGCCGATGTCGGACAAACGCACCGGCGCACCGTTACGGTAAGCAATGATCAGCGGCAAATAGTCGGCGGCGGTCTTGGCCTGGTCGTTGACATGAATTTGCCAGTGGCGGCTGTCATCTTCGATTGCGCCTTTAGGACGGTTGACATTGGTCGCGGTAATTGCCGCGCGCACGTCGGCGAAGCTGACGCCGTATTTCGCGAGCGCGGCGGGATTCAGCTCCACCCTGACCGCCGGCAACGAGCTGCCGCGTATCGAAACCTGCCCCATGCCGTCGATTTGCGAGAGCTTTTGCGCGATGACGTTGGACGCGACATCGAACAATTGGTCGCGTTGCAGCACATCGGATGTCAAGGCCAGGATCATCAGCGGCGTATCGCTGGGATTGTTACGCCGGTAGCTGGGCCGTGACGGCATGTTCGCCGGCAACAGATTGCCGGCGGCATTAATTGCGGCCTGCACATCGCGGGCCGCGCCGTCGAAATCACGGTCGAGATCGAATTGCAGGTTAATATCGGTCGTGCCGTAGCCGCTGGACGAAGTCATTTCGCTAATCCCGGCGATATGCCCCAAGGCCCTCTCCAACGGCGTCGCGACGCTGGCCGCCATCGTCTCGGGGCTGGCCCCCGGCACCGCCGCCCTGACCGAAATCGACGGAAAATCGACCTGCGGCAAGGCCGCGATCGGCAATTGGAAATAAGCCAGGATGCCGGACAACGCGATGCCTATCGTCAGCAAAGTCGTGGCGACGGGGCGGGTGACGAAATAGCCGGTGAATGACATGTTAATCCTTGTGGGTGTTCAGGTTTTTTGTCCACGAAAAGCACGAAAAGATTTCATGGCACAATCCACTATAGTTTTTCTTGGGCTGGAACGGGTTACAAAACCCGTCCTGCTCCGAAAGATCGTCATTCTGGCATGGATGCCAGAATCCAGAGCCAAGGACGGTTTGTGCCCAATGTCCTGCGCTTGATTGGGGCATAATGCCAGGTCAACCATTCACATCCATGTGGCTGGATACCGGCATCCATGCCGGTATGACGGTGTTAGCTGAAGCATTTTGCTAATCAAGTAAAATAAGGTACGTGATACCTTCCGGGGCATAAATGCGTACCTACTTAAACCGCCGGGTCAAGCGGTCAAACGCCAGATAAATCACCGGCGTCGTAAACAAGGTCAGTACCTGGCTGAACACCAGGCCGCCGACCATCGTGATGCCCAACGGGTGGCGCAGTTCCGAGCCAACGCCGCTGCCCAGCATCAGCGGCAAGGCGCTCAGCAAGGCTGCCATCGTCGTCATCATGATCGGCCGAAAGCGCAGCAAACAGGCCTGGTAAATCGCATCAAACGCCGTTTTGCCTTCCTTGCGCTCGGCTTCCAGCGCAAAATCGATCATCATGATCGCGTTTTTCTTGACGATGCCGATCAGCAAAATAATGCCGATAATGCCGATGATGCCCAAATCGTTGCCGGACAGCATCAACGCCAGCAACGCGCCGACACCGGCCGACGGCAAGGTTGACAAGATCGTGACCGGATGGATATAGCTTTCATACAGTACGCCCAGCACGATATACACCGTCACAATCGCCGCGATAATGAGCCAAACCGTGCCGGACAACGACGCGCTAAAGGCTTCGGTCGCACCCTGGAATTCGGTTTGCACGCTGACCGGCAGGCCGATGTCCTGCTTGACCCGCTCTATCGCGCTGACCGCATCGCTTAAAAACGCGCCGGGAGCCAGGTTAAATGAAATTGTCGCGGACGGGAATTGCGCCAGATGGTTAACGACCAACGGCGCGAAACGTTCCGAAACCGTCGCCAGCGCCGACAGCGGCACCTGCGTGCCGTTCGCGGATTGCACACGGAGATCGCTGAGCGCGACGACGCTGTTGCGGAATTCGGGTTTCACCTCGAGCACGACGCGGTATTGGTTGGACTGCGTGAACAGCGTCGATACCTGGCGCTGGCCGAAAGCGTTGTACAGTGTATTGTCGATCGCGGCAATCGAGATGCCTAAACTACTCGCGCGACTGCGGTCAACCTCGACAAAGGCCTGCAAGCCCTGATCCTGGACATCGCTCGCGACATCGGCGAACTGCGGCGCTTGCTTCAGCCGGTCGACCAGCAGACCGGTCCAGCGGTTGAGTTCCAGCGGGTCAACGGCCTGCACGGTAAACTGGTATTGCGTGCGGCTGATACGGTTTTCTATCGTCAAATCCTGCACCGCTTGCAGATAAGTCGTGACGCCTTGCACTTGCTCCAGTTGGGCTTGCAGCCTTTCGATGACCTCGGCCGCGCTGAGGTCGCGCTCAGCCAGCGGTTTTAGATTGATCTGCAAACGCCCGGTATTTAATGTCGGGTTAACGCCGTCGACGCCGATGAGCGACGTCACGCTCGCCACCGCCGGGTCTTGCAGCACCACGGCGGCTACGGCCTGTTGCCGCTCCGCCATCGCGATAAAGGAAATGCTTTGCGGTGCTTCGGTAATGCCCTGGATGACGCCGGTGTCCTGGCTAGGAAAAAAGCCCTTGGGGATGATGATGTAAAGGATCACCGTCAGCACCAGCGTCGTCGCGGCAACGGCCAGCGTAAGGGTTTGATGCCGCAAAACGATGCGCAGCAGCTTGCCGTAACCTTCGGCCATGTTATCGAGAAACCGGCCGCTGACGCGATAAAACCGCCCTGCCCGCTGTTCATCGACAGGGCGCAGCATTTTCGCGCACATCATCGGCGTCAGGGTCAGCGAAATCACCGCCGAAATCAGGATCGCGACGGCCAAGGTCACGGCGAACTCGCGGAACAAACGGCCGACCACGTCGCCCATGAACAGCAACGGAATCAACACGGCGACCAGCGAAAACGTCAGCGAGATGATCGTGAAGCCGATTTGCGCCGAGCCTTTCAGCGCCGCCTGTAACGGCGTCTCGCCTTCTTCAAGGTAGCGGGAAATGTTTTCGATCACGACAATCGCGTCGTCGACGACGAAACCGGCGGCTATCGTCAACGCCATCAGCGTTAAATTATTGATGCTGAAACCGGCCAAATACAGGAAGGCGAAGGTGCCGACCAGCGACAGCGGCACGACGACGCCGGGTATCGCGGTCGCCGACAGGTTGCGCAAGAACAGGAAGATCACGAAGATGACCAGCGCCAAAGCCAGTAATAATTCCTTATGCACATCCTCGACCGACGCGCGTATCGTCGTCGTGCGGTCGGTCATGACCGCGACATCGAGACCTTTCGGCAATGAATCCTGCAATTGCGGCAACAATTCCTTGATGCGGTCGACGACTTCAATCACGTTGCTGCCGGGCTGGCGCTGGATATTGACGATCACCGCCGCGGTCTTGTTCGCCCAGGCCGCAAGGCGCACATTCTCAGCGTCGTCCTTGATGTCGGCCACATCGGACAGCAGCACCGGCCTGCCGTCACGGTAAGCAATCACCAGCGCTTGATAATCGGCGACCGATTTCAACTGGTCGTTGGCGTCTATCGTCGCCGAACGGCTCAGTCCGTCGAACATGCCTTTCGGCTGGTTGACATTGGCGGCGGCGATGGCCTGGCGCAAGTTTTCAAGGCTCAAGCCGTAAGCCGACAAGGCCGAAGGATTGGCCTGGATGCGCATCGCCGGACGCTGCCCGCCGCTGATGCTGACGAGGCCGACGCCGGACAATTGCGACAATTTCTGCGCCAGACGCGTATCGACCAGGTCCTCGACCTTCGTCAACGGCAGCGTGTTCGAACTGACCGCCAGAGTCATGATCGGCGCGTCGGCGGGATTGACCTTGCTGTAAATCGGCGGCATCGGCAAATCGTCCGGCAAAAAGCTCGTCGCGGCATTAATCGCCGCCTGCACCTGCTGTTCTGCGATGTCGATATTGAGGTTCAACGTGAATTGCAGGACGACAACCGACGCGCCGGACGAGCTGGTTGACGACATCTGCGTCAAGCCAGGCAACTGGCCCAATTGACGCTCCAGCGGCGCGGTGATCAGCGATGACATCACATCCTGGCTTGCGCCGGGGTACAAGGTCACAACCTGGATGGTCGGGTATTCAACCTGCGGCAATGCGGAAATCGGCAATTCCCGGTAAGCGAGAATGCCGACCAGCAGCAAGGCGAGCATCATTAACGACGTCGCGACCGGGCGCAGGATAAACAGACGGGAGGGGTTCATCAGCTACGTTGAAGTATACGAATACCCTGGATAGGCGCATAAAGCCACCTTGCTCAGCGTTGAAAAAATCATAGCGAGGTTATCATGCGGCAGCTTCGTAACGCTTGCCCGTAACAAATTGATACAAGGTTTTAGGTTCTATGTCGACCCTACCGTCATTAAATTCCAGGCATCCCCAGTCGGCATCTATATGCGCCGTGTTTAAAGCTTCTACGCTGACATAATCGCCGATTAATTCCTTCAAATCGGCTTCTTGAGTTTCGCCGTTTTCAAATACCAGCAGAAAACGGTAAGCATCCCGATGTTTGATATATTTAAGCTTCATTATTCACTCCAGTGGCGCAATCGTATGAAAATTCTGAGTATTCCATAACTCTATTAATTCTTCCTGATGTAATTCGGCCCATTCCCTCACCAATTGACGGCATTTCTTCGGTATGCCGCCTTCGATGATATTGAGATTTTCGGTAACTGCTCAGCTACTTGCCAAGTTACCTGAAGTTATACTCGCTCTTTGACCAGTGTAGGGCGCGCCGCGCGCGCCTTCTCCGATACCTCGGGCAATG
>SCST01000338.1 GCA_004299465.1 Methylovulum sp.
CCCAGTTGATATGGATAAGGCGGAATAATAATTTAGGACGAATCACTGTGTACCTTTGAAGGAAGAAGGCCGGCGGCGCAAGGTTCAATAATCGTTATCAGTTTTTGCGTCCAGGATATTTTCCAGGCGCTCAATCCGGCTTTGCAGGCGGTCAAAATCGGTGCGCAGCTCATCGACCTGGCGATAAAAAATATCTGTTTCCGGTGCGGCGGGTAAGTCGCGGGTTTCCTCTTGCAGGAATTCCGACAGGTTGAGCCGGAATGTTTCGATAGCGTCCCGGCTCCAGTCCCGGCCACTGCGGAAAAACCGGCTGATACGATGCGCCGTTGCGTCGCCGGTAAGGCGTGCGAGCTTGGGTTCCAGGTTAATATCGAGATTGGCGAACAGCGCCTGGAATTTACGGCCGGTGTGCATATCGCCTTCGATTTTTACTTCGCCGGAAAAAACGGTGCGCATCGGGTTCGCGCTTAAACCCATTAAGCCCAGCGCGAACAGCGAGCCTGTTAACTGCGTGTCAGCGGGCTCCGGGCTGTAATCCAGCAACTGAATCGAGTCGGGGGCAGGGCAGAGATAAAGGGTTTCATTAAACGGTTCAACAGTGACCGCAATGATTTTTCCGGCGAGCGGCGCCAAAAAATCACCGCTGTGTGGGTCCAGGCTTAGGTATTGATTGAGTGCGGTTTCCAGTGCGCCAATCAGTAACGGTTTGATGACCATCTATATTTTATAGCCTCTGTGAACGGCGACAATGCCCTGCGTCATATTGAAATATTCGCAACGTTCCAGCCCCGCATTTGCCATCATTTTTTTCAGTTCGTCCTGCTTGGGGTGCATGCGGATGGATTCTGCGAGATAGCGGTAGCTGTCTTCATCTTTCGCGACCAGTTTGCCGATTTTCGGCAAGACATTGAACGAGTAAAAATCGTAGACTTTTTCGGTGATTTTATCGGTGGGATGCGAGAATTCCAGCACGATCACCCGACCGCCTGGTTTCAATACCCGGTACATCGAGCGCAATGCCGCATCTTTATCGGTGACATTACGCAAGCCGAAAGCGATGCAAACGCAATCGAAAGTATTGTCTGCAAACGGCAGGCATTCGGCATTGACTTGCGCATAGCGGATATTGCCGGCCAGGCCCTTGTCGATCAGGCGGTTGCGTCCGGTGCGCAGCATTTCGGAATTGATGTCCGCCAAGATCACTTGGCCGTCCCGGCCCACGCGTTGTTCGAACAGCGCCGTTAAATCACCTGTACCGCCTGCCAGGTCAAGCACTTGCTCGCCTTTGCGGACATTGCTCAATTGCACGGCAATGCGTTTCCAGATGCGGTGTATGCCTAATGACATCAAGTCGTTCATGATGTCGTACTGGCCTGCGACCGAGTCGAATACGCCGCGAACCAGTTTGACCTTGTCTTCTACGGCGACTTGTTTAAAGCCGAAATGAGTGGTGTTTGTTGTCATAATCGTACCGTGTGAGGTTTGCAGGGCGTTTTGCCCTGCGCGATGTTTCATGATGCTGCCGGTTTGCGCTGATGTCCTGCAATGTCCAGTTTAGCGAGATAGTCGGCCCATAAAGCCGGGTATTCAGCGCCCAGCTTATACAAAAAATCCCAGGTATAAATGCCGGTATCGTGGCCATCGCTAAAAACCGGGCAGATCGCATAATTGCCTATCGGCTTGATTTCCTTGATCGTGACGTTTTCCTTGCCGACCTGGAGCACTTCCTGTCCGGGCGCGTGCCCTACGGCTTCCGCTGATTGCGTGTAAACGCGCAGGTACTCGCACGGTAATTTAAATACACTGCCGTCATCAAAGCTGATTTCAAGGATATTGGATACCTGGTGCAGCTTGATTTCCGTCGGTTGGCTGTTGCAAGGTTTTACAGTGATACGCATGGGATTTACAGGATATACCGGCTTAAATCTTCATCTTCAACAAATTCCGTCAAATGCCGGTCAACATAAGCGGCGTCAATGACAATGGTTTTGTCTATCAAGTCAGGTGCGTTATAGGAAATTTCCTCGAGCAGGCGCTCCAGCATCGTATGCAGCCGCCTGGCGCCGATATTTTCGGTGTTTTCATTCACTTGCCAGCCTAATTCGGCTATCCGTTTAATGCCCTCGGGCGCAAAGCTTAACGAAACGCCCTCGGTAGCGAGTAAAGCGGCATATTGTTCGGTCAGCGAGGCATTGGGTTCCGTTAAAATACGCACAAAATCATCGGCTGACAAGGCGCTG
>SCST01000339.1 GCA_004299465.1 Methylovulum sp.
GCCCGCGCAACGGTTTGAGCCATTTGTACCCGCAACTGGACGAGTATGAAGAAGCGCCCTCGGTGACCGGCTTATGGAGCTTAAAGCCGTCCACAGGCAACCTGCTTATGTTGACGCATGCGCCTTCCGGCGATTTCAGCCCCTTTGTCGATAGCTTCGGCCGGGTTATTTTTACCCGCTGGGACCATTTGCAGCAAGACCAGCAGGCCGCCGCAGACCGTAACGGCACGCCGCATTACGGCACCTTTAATTATTCCAGTGAATCGGCTGCGGCAACTGTTTTAAATACCCGTAAAGAGATATTCCCCGAACCCTTGGGCTTCGACACCCTCTCTTTGGCGGGTACAAACCTTGGCGGGCACAGCTTTAACCATTTTTTCCCGTGGCAAGTCAATGAAGACGGCAGCGAATTGGAAACCGTCAACCATATCGGCCGGCATGAATTGGGCGGCTCTTATGTCGATGCCGTTTTTACCGACGATCCTTCATTGACGTATTTGGTAAACAGCTTTAACCACAACAAGATCAGCAATTTTTTCCAGGTCAAGCAGGACCCGACTAACCCGAATGCGTATATCGGCATTAATGCGCCGGAATTCGGCACGCATGCGTCCGGGCAAATAGTCCGTTTGCAAAACGGTGCGCCGTCCCATAACGCCGATCAAATGGGCATCGATTATATTACTGATAAATCAACGTCATCGATTACCTCGGACGGTGCAACGCCGGTTCCTGAAAACTCGGGGCATTACCGCGATCCTATGGTATTGTCCGACGGTACGGCTATTGCGGCCCATACCTTTGAAACGCGCCAGGACAGGAATGAAGGCACGACGACACCCGATTATGCCGATGCCTATCCGCAATCGCGTTATGCCTTCCGCTTGCGAACGTTAAAAAAACAGGCAAACGGCGTATGGACAGCCGATCAGTTGTTGACGCCCGGCATCAGCAAGGACATCCGTTATTACAGCCCCGACACCTTGACGCACTATAGCGGCGAGCTTTGGGAATTGCAGCCTGTTGAAGTGAAAGCCCGGCCTAAACCGGCGCGGCGTGTTTCCGGCTTGCAGGCGCCCGAATTGCAGGTATTACAGGAAGAAGGCGTTACCGAAGCCGAACTGAGGCAGTATTTGAAAAGTAACGGACTCGCTTTAGCCGTTATGCGTAATGTGACGCAACGCGATCACAGCGATCAACAGCAACCGTTTAACCTCTCGGTAGAAGGGACGGCGACGCAAACGGTAGGTAATAACGGAAAGCTTTACACGATAGCGCATTTCCAGGCATTCCAGGCCGACCAGATACGCGGCATAAGAAGCTACGACTCGGCAACGATCAGGCCGGGCCGCCGGGTATTGGCCCAAACACTGCACAGCGTTACCGCTAACCCTCCGCTGGAGCCGGGTGCGCCTAAGGGCAGCGTTAAAATCGCCGGAGACGGCTCGGTCGCGATGTTATTACCGACACGCCGCGCATTGAGCTGGCAGCTCACCGACGCGCAAGGCAATTTTGTCGTCAGGGAGCGCAACTGGCTGTCATTGCAACCCGGTGAAATCCGCACCTGCCCGGCTTGTCACGGCATTAATAGCAGCGACCAGGGCGGCCAATCCACGCCGACCAATAAACCTGAAGCACTACGGCAACTATTGAATTATTTGCAGGGTAACGGGAGTCTATAGTCACCTGCTAACCACATAAAAGGATGGAACAATGTCATAGAAATTCGTAACCATCCACGTCGTCCCTTGCTGTAGATACCGTCTTGATTCAAATTATGCAAGTGAATAATTTGGATCAAATAGCTCGCCAGATTTTAAAATAGCAAAAGCGAGATGGATTAGCTTGCGCATGGCAGCACAGGCAATAGCT
>SCST01000340.1 GCA_004299465.1 Methylovulum sp.
GCCAACCAGGATCACCAGTGAAAGCAATAGCGCGTAATGCTGTCCGCGTTTTTCTGTCGAAATTGACGCCGACAAGGCTTGCGCTTCTATACCGTGACGATGCGCCTGTTCTTTTTCCGCCATCTCGACAATTCTCGCCGCCAACCCTGCCTGTACGTTATCGTATTCGCCCAAAATATGCGGCGGCGGCAGCGGCCCTGAAAACTGCTGGGAAACGGCTCTCACGACATTGATCACTTCGCGCGAAGATTCCTCACGGATTTTTTCGGCCAGCGCATTCGCTAACAGCTCATCTGGAACCTGTTTTAAAAATAACTGGATTTCTTCCGAGGTGTAAGGCAAGGGCTTCCCGCCATTCTGCTCAGTCATGCGTATCGGGTTTTTGTATATTGGCTTGTAAACCGGCTTGCAAATTTGAATAACTCACCCACATATCATTAGATACGTTTAGCCAATCTTTGGCTAACGCGGACTTGCTGGAGCGAGGATAGCGAATCCGGGCTAAATGTACATTAAAAGAGTTACGCGGATAAAGATTAAAACTTGCATAGGCTTTTGCAACAGCACGTTGCCAGCGGTTAGCTTTTTTATTGATCACGGGGATAGAACTCATGGCGAACCTTTTATTTATCATTAAATACAACACAGCTTAATAGTTTAGCAGTGCCTGTAGCTTATGCCTATCCAGCGCATCCAGCAAACCATCAACCTGCTGCTCTTCATGCAAAGCTGAAAATGTCACGCGCAAGCGCGCACTGCCTTGCGGTACGGTAGGCGGGCGTATCGCGCTGACCAGGAAACCGGCTTCCAGCAAAGCCTCGCTGATAGCAACGCATTGCCCGCTGTCGCCGATGACGATAGGCTGGATGGCCGACGCAGACGGCATCAGCACCAGGCCCATCTGCTCCGCGCCGCGCCTGAAACGCCCGGCCAACCTATCCAGCTTATCCCGGCGCCAGCTTTCGGCGATGACGATTTTCAAGCTCGCCCGCGTGGCTTCGGCAATCGCGGGCGGCAATGCGGTCGTGTAAATATAGGTCCTGGCTTTCTGTATCAAGGTTTCAATCAAGACTTCAGAGCCGGCGACAAACGCGCCGAAGCTGCCGAAGCCTTTGCCCAAGGTGCCCATCAATACCGGCACATCGTCCTGGCCCAGCCCGTAATATTCCAGTAAACCGCCGCCATGTGCACCGATGACGCCAAGGCCGTGCGCATCATCGACCATCAGCCAGGCGTCATGTTGTTGTGCGGCCTGGGCCAAGTCTTTTAGCGGCGCAAAGTCGCCGTCCATACTGAACACGGCATCGGTAACGACCAGCTTATTGCCGGTCGCCATTGCCATACGCCTGTCAAGATCAGCGACATCGGCATGCGCATAACGCTTAAAGCGTGCACCGGATGCCAAACCGCCATCGAGCAGCGAGGCATGGTTCAGGCGATCCTCAAACACGGCATCGCCGCGTCCGGCCAGAGCCTGGATAAGGCCGAGATTAGCCATGTAACCGGTCGAAAACAATAAAGCACGGTCGCGCCCGGTAAAGGCCGCCAATTCTTCCTCCAGCGCATGATGCGCCGCGCTATGTCCACAGATTAAATGCGCCGAACCGCTACCTACACCATAGTCGTCAGTCGCCTTTTTAAAGGCCTTGATGACATCAGGATGATTCGCCAGGCCCAGGTAATCATTACTGCAAAAATTGACGATACGCCTGCCGTCCAGTTGCAGATGGATGCCTTGCGGCGAATTAATGACGCGCCTGGAACGGTATAAGCCTTGCCGGGCAATGTCTTCCAGGTTACGCGCTAAATACGGAAACGCCTCAGCCATCAAGCGTAGCTCGAACCGCCTGCATGCAAGCCCAGACGATCAAACAACGCCAGGTCACGGTTAGTCATCGGATTATCGGTCGTCAATAATTTGTCGCCGTAAAAAATCGAATTCGCACCCGCCAGGAAACACAAAGCCTGCATTTCATCGCTCATACTGTTACGTCCTGCCGACAGGCGCACCCGAGACGTCGGCATCATGACCCTGGCAACGGCAATCGTGCGGATAAACACCAGCGGATCGAGTTTTTCGGTACCCATTAGCGGCGTGCCTTCCACCTGCACGAGCATATTAATCGGCACGCTTTCCGGGTGTTTGGGCAGGTTCGCCAGCTCAATCAACAGCTTGGCGCGGTCTTTATCGCTTTCGCCCATGCCGACAATGCCGCCGCAGCAGACATTAATCCCGGCATCCCTGACCCGCGCCAGGGTATCCAGCCTATCCTGGTAGCTGCGCGTCGTAATGACTTCGGAATAATAGTCTTCGGAGGTATCCAGGTTGTGATTGTAATAATCGAGGCCGCCTTCTTTAAGCCGGGCGGTCTGCGCTTCGGTCAGCATCCCCAGGGTAACGCAGGTTTCCATGCCTAGGGCC
>SCST01000882.1 GCA_004299465.1 Methylovulum sp.
CCGGCGATGACGATAAAGAGTGTAATGATAGGGAGCGCCACAATAACGAGGACTTTCAAGGCGCCCGCGATAAAAGCCGGTATCGAGCTGAATTGCGGACTCAACGGATTCTCCAAGCCGGTTGCGGCACAGGCGAAGACGGGCGCGGTCGCAAGAAAAGCCGCCAGGACTTGCGAAAGTGTGCGTGTATGTCGGCGTACGAGTTCCATCATTCTTGCTGCAACCGGCTCAAGAGATGCCCGAGCTGCTGGTCCGCGCGCGAGACCGCCTCGTTGATGAGAGTGGCTCCGCTCGTGGTGTCTTCAATCATAGCGCGAAAGATGTCGGCTGTCGCAAGCGGATCGGGATCGACCCATGAATGCGACGTGATGACCATTTTATTGAAAAGATCCGCATCCCCTGAGGCCGGCTGGCTCAGAAGGTCGCGGCGTGCGGACGGCAATCCGAGTGCCTGCGAGAGCGCGGCAGCGTTCGCCGGAGAATTCAGTACAAAGGCGACTGTTATCCCCGAAGAGGGGTTCTTTGCGGTCTTCGGAATGGCAAAGGCATAGACACGCGCCGTATCAAGCGTGCGGGAGGCGGTGCGTATTTGCGGCATCGGCGCAACCGAGAAATTCAAATTGGGGTTCATGCGCGCTATTTGGGCTTCTTCACTCGCGTAGCCCACGTAAAGCGCGAGGTTGCCTGAAGCGAAGGCCGAACGGGCGTTTGGCAGCGAGCGGTTCCATGAATAATCATCCTTCGAAGGGTCGGCAAATTCCGTGAAGAAACGCAGTGCGCTTACGGTCGATTGCGCGGATGTGCCGCCCCTCTTCGATACGAGTGCGGTCTGGAGTTTTCCGGAAGTATCTTCCGAGGTTATCGTCCCTCCCGCCTGCAAAATGAGCATCGCGAGGATATCTTTCGCGTTCTCGATATTTCGGTACTCACCGAAGGCAATGGCGCTCTTCAAGAGAGAGCCGGCATCGTCCTTCACGCTCAATTTTTGCGCCATCGAAAAGAGCTGGTCCCAATACGCGGGCGGCTGTGAATATCCGGCGGAAGAAAACATGTCTTTGTTCCAGTAGAGGACAAGCGGGTCGGCGATAATCGGAACGCCCAGGATGCCGTCCGAGGCGATAAAGGGATTCGCGGCTTCGACGAACGCACTCTCGAATTTCGATTGCGAAAGCGAGCTGAAAGGAATGACGACGATCTTGCCCGCATCTTTGAAGGCGTACTCCTGCGTCATCAAAAAGAGGTCTGGCCCCTGCCCGCTCGCGAGCGCGTCCGTAAGCTCAGTCTCGTACGTCTGCGGGTCTTTCTGCACGTAGCTGACCTGATTCAGGCTCGCATCGCTGTCGGCGGCCGCACGCAATACGGTCGAGAAAGCTCCGCTATCGAGGGTCCCCCAGATGGTTA
>SCST01000341.1 GCA_004299465.1 Methylovulum sp.
TGAATGGTTGACTTACCTTGGCTAAAAAAATCCTGGTCGTCGGCCCCTCCTGGGTCGGCGATATGGTGATGGCGCAAAGCCTGTTTTTAACGCTGAGACATACTGCGCCCGACTGCCTTATCGACGTGCTGGCCCCGGCCTGGTCGTTCCCGCTGCTCGACAGGATGCCGGAAGTCAGTAACGCCATAGCGATGCCGTTAACGCATGGCGAATTCGGCTTATCGGCTCGCATCCAATTGGGCAGGCAATTGCGTTCGGAACAGTACGACCAGGCCATCGTCCTGCCGAACTCATGGAAATCGGCGTTAGCGCCGTTTTTTGCCGGCATTCCAATGCGCACAGGTTTCCTCGGCGAATGCCGCTGCGGCCTGCTGAACGACGCCAGGCAACTCGACAAATCCTTGCTGACGATGACGGTACAGCGCTTCGTTGCGCTGGCCTTGCCTAAGGATGCGCGTTTACCGCCTGCCTACCCGATGCCTGCGTTAATCGTCGAGCAGGCCAAGCAACAGGCCGTCATACAAAAATTCGGGCTAACGCGATCGGTCGCCGCGCCTGCTACCGGCAGGCTTACGGCATATACACCCGCCCTGGCGCTATGTCCCGGTGCTGAATACGGTACGGCGAAGCGCTGGCCGGCCGGCTATTATGCCGACGTAGCCAGGCAAAAGCTTAATCAGGGCTGGCAGGTGTGGCTGTTCGGCTCCGATAAGGACCAGGCCGTCGCTGGACAGATCAACCAGATGGCCGGCGGCCTCTGCACCGATTTTACAGGCCGCACCACATTGGCCGAAGCAGTGGATTTATTATCGCTGGCCGATACCGTCGTCACCAACGACTCCGGCCTGATGCATGTCGCCGCGGCATTGAATAAAACCATCATCGCGCTGTACGGTTCATCCTCCCCCGGATTTACACCGCCGTTAAGTACCAAGGCGCATATCCTCTCGTTAAACCTTATCTGTTCGCCGTGTTTTAAGCGCGAGTGCCCGCTCTACCCGCCGGAGCATGAAGCGCATACCCACTGCTTAACCGGCATCCGGCCCGAGCGGGTGCTTGAATTGATAGCGCCATGAAAATCGCCATCGTCAAGCTCTCGGCCCTAGGCGATATTGTCCATGCGATGGTTGCCTTGCAATTCATCAAAGCGAATTTCCCGGACATGCAAATAGACTGGATTGTCGAGGAGCGCTTTGCCGGCTTGTTAAAACACAATTCCGATATCGATCATATTTTAACGGTCAACCTGAAATCACTGAAAAACGACAAATCCGGCATTTTTCAGCAATTCAAAACGATACGCCGCTATGCCGGCAAGCAATATGACCTGGTGATCGATGCGCAGGGCCTCATTAAATCGGCGGTTACGGCAAAGCTTGTCGGCAAGCGGGTCGCCGGCTTCGATGCCGATTCGATACGCGAAAAAGCCGCGTCATGGTTTTATGACGTCAAAATTGCCTGTCCTTACGACGCCAATACGATAGACAGGAATGCCAAAATCCTGTCCCAACCATTAGGGCTCAGTATTACGCCGCAGCAGATCCTGGACAAGAAGCCGTTCCTGTTTTTTCACGATGAAAATCGGCGGATTTATGAGGTATTAGGAAAAGACCGCAAAAATATCGTGCTGGTGATCGGCTCCACTTGGGCAAGCCGCAATTACCCGGCCGAAAAATTTGTCGCCGTAGCGGAAGCCTTGCAGCAAAATTGCCTGGTTGTCTGGGGCAGTGAGTCGGAAAAAAGCACGGCGGACTGGATGGCGACACAATCGGGCTTCATCCAGGTGATGCCCAGGCTGGACCTGGACAGCCTGAAAGCGTTGATCGCCCATGCGGATTTACTGATCGGCAATGACACCGGGCCTACGCATATCGCCTGGGCGCTTAACAAACCCTCGATAACCTTGTTCGGCCCCACGCCGATCAGCCGGGTTTATCAAACCCCTATCAACAAAGTGCTTAAATCGCCGTCCATCGTCAATCCATACCGATTGAATAAACACGACTTCTCCATTAAAGAGATCCGCGAACAGGCGGTTATTGCGCTGGCGGAATCTTTACTGCACTAAATAATTTGCTGCTCTTGATACATAGAAACTTGAAGCGCGCATTCGGCGCGCTATAATCCGGTAAAATCTTGGCGAGAATCCCCTATGAGCTACTCACTGCCGCGCGATGTATTCCTTCTATTGGAAGACGCATTTAACCAGGACCGGACAAAAGCGGAGATTTTTGCCACGGCAATAGAACACGCCATTCAAGCGATTGAAGAAAAGGCTGATGAAAAAATAATCGCCAAAAAGGAAACCGTTAAATCGGAGTTGTATAACGAACTGCGCACCGAACTGGCTACGAAGGAATTTGTACGGGCGGAAATCAATGCATTGCGTACAGAAATCCGCGCTGAAATCTCAGAGCTTCGCGCTGAAATAGCGGTGCTTCGCACCGACATCAAGCAATTAGGCCTATTATTAAAAGTCTTAATAGGCATTGCCGTGTTTGGCTTGACCTTATTCAACCCTGCTTTTGTAAAGCTTGTTGAGCTGATTACTAAATAGACCATACAGCAAACAAGCTTGCCAAGCCGGTTTTAAACTCAAACGAAGAGGAGCTACCATGCGCCTGAATACCGCAAGACCGCCGGCGATCACTGCAATCTGCGTTATCGGCATTATCAATGCGACACAAATGCTTAACTTGATCTTGTCGCCAATGGCGAAGCAGCTCGGGGCTATCTATCCCGTTTATTTCTCCCTATCCGTCATTATCAGCCTGGTATGTATCGCCGGTTTATGGTTTTTGAAGCGTTGGGCTGCACTGGCTTATACGGCTATTTTGATCGGCAACCAAATAGCGTTGCTGAGCATGAAGCTCTGGGAATTTACCGCCGTGGTGATTCCAATCATTATCATCGTACTGTTGTTCAAACACTTTGACAAAATGTCTTAAAACCGCGTCTGGCTCGCAGCTTTAAGCGGACACATCGAGCAGCGATCCCAAAGAATTCTTACCGCCCTCTTGCGTGTGCTTGGATAGCGCCAATAATTCCGCCGATGCTTTCGCCGCCATTGCCGTTGCACTGGCGGCGACCTGCAAATCCTGCGCAGAAGGTTGTGCAGGGGCCAATGCCGCGCTTTTAATAATATCGGCTTTTCTTAAGGTCGCGGCAGGATTGCCGGAGACAGGGGAGGTATCGATGTTCACTTCGCCGCCGACAGCATAGCGGACGCCGTCCGGGCCCAACTGGTATTCGAAATGGGCGCCGCTTGTGGCAATTCCTCCGGCCGCAGCCAAATGAGCCAACTCATGCGCCTTAACTTCAGTATCCCTTTTTGTAAGCTGCTGGACTATTTTTTGATCGACTTCAGAAAGCTGTAAGGCTTTTTTAGTATCTGCTGCGGCAGGCTTGGTTGTTTGTTGTAAGCCGCTGTCATCCGTCGAGCTGCTTTTTGCGGCAGACCCTGATTGCTGAAGATAAGCGCCTATCAAGGGCGTCATGCTGGAAATGGAAGAAATCATAACAATTCCCCCTTATCAAAAATGGTCACATTCGAGTATCCTCAAGCATGCTTTTTTCCGATATTTTCGGTGCGCTGTGCATCCATCGGTTACAAGACTGTAACGCTTATTCTACGCCATTACGATATTTAAATAAAAGACTTGCACGTTAGTTACGGCAGCTTCCTAGTTGAGTTAGGGGCAGCCTGCCGGCTCTGACTCTATCCTTAAGCCATTGGTTATCCGCAGGTTTAGATGCTCCACGGGTCTTTTTATTACCCTAAACCCTATTTATTTGATTGCTGCTTTTAAATCGGGTCGCCCTGCCCTAATCCACTTTTATTATTGCATCGGCATTCCAGTCATGATATAAATTGCCCGTGCTTTCATACATTGACGCACAATAAATAAAATAAGTTAAACCCCTTTGGAGGATAATATTATGAAGAAGATTGTAGCACTTTTAGCTATGGCATTGATGGTTGTTGGCTTATCTGGCTGTATGGATGATCCAGATGGTTCTAAGCAAAAAGTTTCCAGTTCAATCGAACTGTAAATAATTACGCTTTAAGATCAAAAAACCCAGCTTTCACAGCTGGGTTTTTTGTTTCCCCAGAAAAACATCAAGCCTTTTAAATCGCTTTAAACCAGGCGTCCCCATAAATCATAGTCATCCGCGTCCTCGACAACGATGTCGACAAAGGCGCCGACTTCCAGATGCGTCGCCCCGTCAATAAACACCTGCCCATCAATTTCCGGGGCATCGGCCTTGCTTCGGGCAACCGCACCTTCTTCAACGACCTCATCAACCAAAACCGTCTCAGTTTTACCGATGCGCTGCTGTAAACGTTCGGCGCTGATGGTTGCCTGATGCGCCATAAAACGCGCTAGACGCTCCTGTTTCAGCTCTTCCGGCACGGCATTCGGCAACTCGTTAGCCGCTGCGCCTTTGACCGGCGAATAGGCAAAACAACCGACTCTATCGAGCTGGGCTTCGCCTAGAAAATCCAGTAATTCTTCAAACTCCTGCTCGGTTTCGCCGGGAAATCCGACGATAAACGTGCTGCGCAACGTCATATCGGGACAAATATTACGCCAGGCCTTGATTCTTTCCAGGTTATCCTGGCTCGCCGCCGGACGCTTCATCAATTTAAGTATGCGGCTATTGGCATGTTGAAAAGGAATATCCAGGTACGGCAATATTTTTCCATCAGCCATCAACGGAATCACGTCGTCAACATGAGGGTACGGATACACATAATGCATGCGCACCCAGATACCTAAATCACCCAGAGCTTCGGCTAAATCATAAAAACGGGTTTTAACGGATCGACCTTTCCAGTCACGACTTTGGTACTTTAGATC
>SCST01000791.1 GCA_004299465.1 Methylovulum sp.
GTTCGATTTGGATAAAGTTTGCGGTGCAGCGCATTGACAAGCGCAGGATGAATCGCCACATCGTGCGGCAAGCGGCTACCAATCATAGAAAAGGCGCACATTTATGCCCCAGAGGGTATGGAACGCCCTACTTCTTGTAACCCTAGAATTAACCACGACCATCATGAACTCTATCTCACTCCCAATTTTCGGCCAAGGCAGCCAACCGCCTGAACAAGACGGCGTTTCGTTGGACTACCTGGAAATGCCGCAAGACATGGCGACTTATGCGATGCCGCAGATTTCGGTGGATTTAAATGCGGCGGATTTGGCTGAGGCAAAAGCCGTACTACAGCAATTGCAGCATGACTTGGCCGTATTTCCGGCAAAATCCCAGCCTAACGAGCTGACGGGATTAAACGCCGATAACCGCAAATTCATCGACGAGCTGCTCGGCGAAGGCGAAGTCAGCGCGATCTGTTCCGGCGGGCAAGACATCCGCATACAGGAATCGGTGCTGGCCGGGGTGTGGCGTTTGCAGCAACTTAATGCCGGACGGCAGGTTGTCGCCGACGAACTTGAAGTCGGCATTATTCCGCAACAGGTAGCGCAAGCGGCGTTTAACGGCGCGGCCAGCCAGATCGACACTTACTGGACGGAGCTGCCGGCGGGCGTGATGAATGCGCCGCCGTTATTGGCCGAACTCAACGCCAAGATTGCCGGATACCGGCCGGGCGACGAGGCGCATACCATCAATTTGAGCCTGCTGCCGCAAACCGAGCAGGATCTGGCGTTCCTGGCTCAGCGCCTGGGAACGGGAACAGTGACGATACTATCCAGGGGCTACGGCAACTGCCGTATCACCGCGACCGGCACCCGGTTTGTCTGGTGGGTGCGCTATTACAATTCGCAGGACACCTTGATCCTCAATGCGCTGGAAGTCAGCGACGTACCCAGCGTGGCCTGTGCCTCGCCGGAGGACATTGCCGACAGCTGCGAACGTTTGCTGGAGATACTGAAGGTGTATTTATGAGCGTCTCGTTTTTTGCAGGCGCTTATGGCGGCGACGCATCGACTGTTCCTGCGGAAACACGGCTGGAGTGCAAGATATGCTGGTATGTCTACGATCCGTCGGCAGGCGATGAAGTCTGGCAAGCACCGCCCGGCACGGCTTTTGCGCAATTGCCGGAACATTGGAGTTGCCCGCAATGCGGCGCATCTAAACAGGATTTCTTGTTATTGGATGACTGAGTATGTTGCGGCAGGATAGCGAACCCTTGAGTAGGGCGCGCCGCGCGCGCCTTTCCCGTAGCTTGGGTTTAAACCTAAGCTTACTTAGCTCCCTTTCTATGCCAAGCAATGCTGTGGCAAGATAGCAAGCAGATCAGGCAAGCGTTGGAAGCGGTGTTCAATACGGTATTGGACACCCGTATGCGCGGAATCCCTGTGATCAACGCCGAGCTTTCGGTACAGGCGGTCGGCTTCAGCCGCTTTAACGAAGACTGGTTGGGCATATTGATTACGCCCTGGTTTATGAATCTGCTGCTGTTGCCGGGGCCTGACAGCACTTGGCGCGAGCTGTCCACCGGTACAAAATTCGAGTCTCGTTTCCCGTATGGCGTATTCGAATTTACACTGGCTGACGAAGCGCAGCTAGGCCCTTACGCGCTGTGTTCGCTGTTCTCCCCGATGTTCCAGTTCGAAAACCAGGCCGCCGCGCTGGCTACGGCACAAGCCGCATTGCAGGGTTTGTTGACCGGCAACGCGCCGTGCGGCGTCAGCCGCCGGGACATATTGCGCGGTGCTATCGGCAACGGAAACCGTTAAGTGACGCCGGCAGGTTCAATAGCTATTGAGCTGTATCACCGCAGCGGTCAGGCAACCGGGGCGCGTATCGCATCCTCCCGGCCCGACGCGGCAGCGCGGGTATTGCTGGGCAAAACACCGGAACAGGTGCTGGATACGGTGCCGCTACTGTTTACGCTGTGCGGCAATGCGCAAGCCTATGCCGCGCTGCTGGTCTGCCGCGCCGCGTTGGGCATGGCGGGTGAACCTGAACTTGATACGGGCCGCGACATGCTGGTGCAACTGGAAACCTTGCGCGAACATGCCTGGCGGATTTTGCTGGATTGGCCGGGTTTTATAGGCATCGCACCCGATAAAAAAGTCCTGGCGGCGCTGCTTAAATTCGATGCACAGTTCAAGCAGTATTTATTCCGGCACGGCGAGCCGTTCAAATTAGACAGTGGTCTCGACATTGACAAGATACAGCTAACGCGATTAATCGATGAATTGGCAGTGCTGATTGACGTCGCGATTTTCAACGGTCGAATGACCGATTTTCAAGCAATAAGCACCGAAACGCAGTTGCGCGACTGGTTGCGGCAGAGCGAGGCCTTACCTGCCGGTTTGCTGAACTATTTATATGGCCGAAACTGGGCTGCAATCGGGCAGAACGATATTGCCTGCCTGCCCGAGATCGATAATGAAACCTTGAACCGGCAGATGCAGCAGCAAGATTTAGCCGCTTTCTGCCGGACACCGCACTGGCGGGGGCGTTGCGCTGAAACGACGGTGTTGAACCGCCAACTGTCGCAGCCGTTAATCGCCGAATTGCAAGGCCGTTACGGTAACGGCCTGGTCGTGCGCATCGTGGGGCGCTTGCAGGAAGTGGCCGGG
>SCST01000883.1 GCA_004299465.1 Methylovulum sp.
AGGAAAGGCCCGGTGAATCATGCCAATCCCCCCCTCCCGGGCCAGCGCAATGGCCATCGTGGCCTCGGTGACCGTGTCCATCGCGGCACTGATGACTGGGATATTGATCGTGAGACGTCTGGTCAGGCGTGTACACACATCGACATCCCGTGGCAGGACCTCGGACTTGGCAGGGATCAGAAGCACGTCGTCAAACGTCAGCCCCTCTGGGATCGATCGATTAAGCATCTCTGCACCTCAAGCGATCAGCGATCAGTTTTTAGCTATCAGCTGAATGCTAACTGCTGAAACTGGCGTTAAATCTCCATCGCGGCCTTGACCTCTGACAGGGTCTCGCCTGCAACCTTCTTGGCCCTGGTGTACCCATCTTCCAATACCTCCTGAACGATCTCCGGGCGAGTCGCCAGCTCCTGACGCCGATCGTAAATAGGCCGAAGGACCGGAAGCATGTGCTGCAGGAGAACCCCCTTACAGTCTAAGCAGCCGATCCCTGCCGTCCGGCAGCCGGGATCGATGATGGTGTCACGCTCGACCTTGGGAGTGAAGATCTTGTGCAGGTCAAAGACCGGACAGACATCAGGATTACCGGGGTCGCGCCGGCGCACCCGAGCCGGATCCGTCACCATCGGCCTGATCTTTGCGGTCACCTGCTCGGATGAGTCGGACAGATAGACGGCGTTACCGTAACTCTTGCTCATCTTGCGGCCATCGGTGCCCGGGACCTTCGGGAACTCCGTCAGGAGCGCCTCCGGTATAACGAAGACCTCACTGTAGAGGTGGTTGAAGCGTCGCGCAATCTCCCGTGTCAATTCCAAATGCGGCACCTGATCGATACCGACCGGCACATATTCAGCCTTGTAGATCAGGATATCCGAGGCCATCAGTACCGGGTAACCCAGAAATCCGTACGTGCTGAGGTCTTTGGTGGTGAGCTCCTGCTGCTGCTCCTTGTACGTCGGATTCCGCTCCAGCCAGGGGACCGGCGTGATCATCGACAGCAACAGGTAAAGCTCCGCATGTTCATGAAGTCGGGAC
>SCST01000039.1 GCA_004299465.1 Methylovulum sp.
CGCTGATACACCGCGCCATTAAAGGCTTTGTCGTACAGGGCGGCGGCTACAATAAAGCGGACGGCAAGCTGAAAACCACTTCAGCGCCCATTGTTAACGAAGCGAACAATGGCTTGAGCAATTTGACCGGCACTATAGCGATGGCGCGCACCAACGATCCCAACTCGGCAACCTCGCAGTTCTTCATTAATCTCAGCGATAATACCTTCCTGGATTATGCCGGCACCGGCAACCCCGGTTACGCGGTATTCGGCAACGTCATAGACGGCATGGATGTCGTCAGGAAAATCGAAAGCCTCGCCACATATAACGACCTGCCCTTTACCGGTTCATCGGGGCTGGTCTTTATAGAAAATGTCTACAGTTCATTTGCCTTTGATACAACGGTCTCCAAAACCAGGATTACCCGCGCCGGTTCCGGGAACGTTAGCAGCGTACCCAGCGGTATTGATTGCGGCAGCCGCTGTTACTTATCACAACCGGCGGCTGGGACGATAAAATTGACTGCAACACCGGCGACAGGTTATTTGTTTTCTGGCTGGCGGGGCGATTGCCAGGGCTTTAACCGCATGATTACCGTTGACACGTTGAAAGGTAATCACAACTGCACGGCGGTCTTTAGCAAATCCTCATCCGCTACGCAGTAGACACTTATTCTCCCGGCCGCTTGCCGCTCAGCAGATAGGCAAAAGCAATCACTTCGGCGACGGCCAGGTACAGTTCCCGAGGGATTTCATCGCCCAGCGGAATTTTCGACAGCACATCGACCAACACGACATCGGTATGCAACGGAATATTATGCTCCTTGGCCAGATCGATAATTTGTTCGGCGGTCCGCCCCCTGCCCTTTGCCATCACGCGCGGGGCATTGCTGCCATCGTAATTCAGCGCCACGGCAATATCGGAGGGATTGATGAGTCCCTTCATGCGCGTTCATCCAATAAGCTGGGCAGCAATGCTGAATCTGAAGGTTTTGCACTGGCCGGCGGCGCACCATCCAGCGCGTTAAGTTGGCCCACTGCCAGGCCCGCTTGTGTATAACGGGCGAAAAGCAGGTCGAGATGATCCTGTATCAGCGCCGTAGTGGCTTGCCGGTCACTCCAGAAATAGGTATCGATGACATCACCAACCAGGCTGATCCGGCTATGCAACGTGCCCAATCCCGGCGGATTAAGTTCCAACACGACAGTCCAATTGGCCTGCTCGCCGGCTTGCCTGGCCTTGCCGTCACGGTTAATTTTCAATTTGACGGCACCGGTATGCTGGCCGTCGGTAAATGGAATTTCAAGCTGCCAGACATTTTGCTTGCCGTCGTTTTGCGGTAATGATGCCAATTGGTCAAGTACGATCCTGGCAATTGCACCTTCCGTTTTATTCAATAAAGCCTTATCGATAACGCCGGCCAGGACATCGGCGGATGCTTTGGCAAGTCCAGGATCAGCCGCAGCAGGCCTTGTCGCTGTGGGAATTAATTCCGCATTGCCCTGGACTTTTTGCAAGGCATCGGCCAGTGTCAGCAAAGACCCTTTCAAATCGCCTTGCAGCGCTACCGGCGGATTAGCCAGCTTTGCTTCAAGAAAAACACCTGAATTGCCGACCCCCCGCTTAAGCCCTTCGGCAGACATTAATTCATCTTTTGACGGCAATGCGCCCAATGTTTCATTAAGCGCGATGCTTACCGTATCGGATTTACCCGCCGTCAACGCCGCGAATTGCCTCAAAGACAAAGCAACATCAGCCAGGCTTTGCTGTTTCGGCAAGAACTGCCTTAACGCTTGCGCAACAGCGGTTTGCTCAGGCGGAACAGCCAGTTCCTGCACCACGATTTTTAATTCAGGTACGGTGCCCGCTTTAACGACTTCGAGCTTCAATATTTGTCCCAGCTCAAGCACATTCGGGGTTTGCGCGCGCAATAACTGGCCGCCGGCTAATTTCAGGGCGAAACTGTTTTCCGCCAGTTTTGCCGTCACCACGGCATCGAGAGAATATCCGGGCTGCAACTGCGACAAGAGCCTGGATAGGCTTTGCCCGGAAGAGGCAACAGGCAGCACTGACGTTTTTTGTATTTCCATCGAAGGCGACTCAGGGCGTGTTAATAGATTTTATAATGCCTGATATTAATCAAGCCGCTGCTCGCTACCCAGCGATTCTTATTTTGGGCCGGGGCTGCAAGATTTACGCGAGTGGCCCGGAACAAACCCGTCCGGGCATTTAGCAAAACGCGGGCGGTTCCCTGCAAAACCGGTTTACATTAATACCAGTTTTCAGTATATGCCGCAATCGTTTGCAAAGCCTGCGCAACGGCTACAGTGGTTTACGGCAGCAGGCCGGCAAACGCGGCCGCCAACAAAACCTAATGTCATTGGAACTTTTTATTGCCATTAAAGTCATATCAGCGTTCGCCTTCTACGGCGATCAATCAGCCGATGTTTCCCCCCTTTGTTTATCGGCTGATTTTCTCCTCAAGCCTCAACGTTTTTCTCCAAGCGTTGAGGCTTTCTTTTAATTATCCCCCTGCAACAAATTCATAACACATGGATAATAAATCATTTTTATTATCCGGCCTCGGATTACACAAAACTCATCCTGGCAGCCTCTCCTTTTGTTCTCTTTTTGTTCTCTTTTTTGTTTGAGTTTCGAAGATTTTTTGTTAAGCTAATATCAAATCTCGATATGACAGGACTGATGAACACACTAAGCAGACGACAACGGGAAATTCTTGATTTCCTGCGCGACAATTACCATAACTTTGCCTATCCGCCCAGCCTGGATGAGCTTTGCGCGGAGCTGGGCATGGCCTCGCGCGGCTCCTTATATAAGCACATTACGGCATTGATTGCGGCCGGCTTCGTAGAATCCTTCTCCGGCAATAAGCAGGGCGGTATCCGGCTTACTGCACGGGCGCGGCGTGACGCGTCTGCTCCTGAAAAACATACATTGCCTTTTGTCGGCGCCATTGCCGCCGGCCGGCCGATTGAAGCGCTGGAAACCCTCAGTTACATGATTGTTCCCGAGGCCTTAAAAAGCGACAAACCCTGCTATGTACTGCAGATTAAAGGTGATTCAATGATCGAGGCCGGCATTTTCGATGGCGACTGGGTCGTCATCGAACAGCGCAATTACGCCAGTAACGGCGAAATCATTGTCGCATTAATCGACCAATGCGAAGCGACGCTGAAATATATCGAGCAGACGCCGGGCCAAGTTTTATTATTACCGGCCAATTCCGGTATGACCGCCTTATCGTACCGTCCCGAGCAAATTGAAATCCAGGGCGTGCTGATAGGCCAAATGCGCAGTTACCGCCCCTTACCCAACCGATGAGGAAAATCACATGCAAAAAAGAATCCATATGCAAGACCAAGTCGTCAATAAAGTTGATGCGATTATGAATCACTATAGCGCATGCTCGATGGAAACATGGGCGGCTAAATTTATCGTGATCGGGGCATTTTTATGGCTGGGTGTGTACTGGTAATCGGCCCGCGACCCACTACCGGCTATTACGATGTGCGGACGATTTAATTTGACGGCCTCTGAGGATGAGCTTAAAACACATTTCCGCTTGACGCAGCTTAGCGGCTTGGAAAGCAGTTATAACATTCCACCGGGGCAGCAAATACTGAGCATTATCCAGCCGGACGGCGAAGCTTGCCAGGCCGTTTGGCTGTACTGGGGGCTGGTGCCTTTTTGGTCTAAAAACCCTAAAATCAGCCATAGCCTGTTCAACGCCCGCGCCGAAAGCGTCGCCGAAAAGCCCTCGTTCAGGACGGCATTCAGGCAACGCCGCTGCCTGATACCCGCTACCGGCTTTTATGAGTGGCAAACCACCGATTCCGGTAAACAGGCCTACCATATCTGCCGACGCGACCACGGCCTGTTCGCATTTGCCGGGCTTTGGGACTGCAATGACGCGAGCGGGCAAGCCTTATACACCTGCACTGTTATCACCACCGAAGCGACCGCGCTGATGGCGCCTATCCACCAGCGCATGCCGGTGATTATTCCCAAGGAAAATTACGAACGCTGGCTAGATAAGCATGCTTCGCCCGAGCAATTGAAGGTATTATTAGCCAACCCGGCTTATCAGGACATGATGGCAGTGCCAATCAGTGACCGGGTCAATAATCCGGTGCACAACGACAGGCAGTGTTTGCTTTAAAGCACGGACAAGGCCTGGTCTTTTACACCCTATGCGGCAAAACAGTTTTTGCGGGACTCTACGGGACTCTAAGGCGGCGTTACCATGATGTCGGAGCATTGCCAAAAAACAGGCCGGAAAATTATCCACATCGATATGGATGCGTTTTTTGCCGCTGTTGAACAGCGCGATTTTCCGCAGTATCGAAATAAGCCGCTGATTGTCGGCGGCAGTCCCCATTCGCGCGGCGTTGTTGCAACTTGTAGCTACGAAGCAAGGCAATACGGCGTTCATTCCGCGATGTCGTCAGCGCATGCATATCGGCTATGCCCGCAAGCCGTATTTGTAAAACCGCGTTTTGAAGCCTACCAGGAGGCATCGATGCGCATTCGCGAGATATTTGCCGATTACACCGAGCTCTTTGAACCCTTATCTTTAGACGAAGCTTACCTGGACGTGAGCGATACTGAAATTCTTCAAGGCTCTGCAACGCTGATCGCCAAAGCCATCAAGACGGCAATCCGGCAGAAAACGCAGTTGACCGCCTCCGCCGGCATTTCCTATAACAAATTTCTCGCGAAAATAGCCTCCGATATGGGTAAACCGGATGGTCTTTATTTGATTACACCGGAACAGGGGCCTTCTTTTGCCGAGCAATTACCCGTCGGTAAATTTCATGGCATCGGCAAAGTCACGGCCGCAAAAATGCAGGCGCTCGGTATAAATACCGGCAAGGACTTGAAGCAGCTCCCGTTAGCCGCCCTGCAACAGCATTTCGGCAAGTCCGCATTGCATTATTACGATATCGCCAGGGGCATAGACAACCGTCCCGTCAATAACCACAGGATCAGGAAATCGGTAGGCGTGGAAACCACATTTGCGCAGGATATTAAAGCCAGGGGCGAAATCCTTAACAAGCTGCAACAATTACTGGGACAGGCCCTGCAAAGATCGGATGAAAAACAGCTTGATGCACAAACGCTGACGATAAAAATCAAATACCACAACTTTGTACAAATCACTCGCAGCCGGACCTTGCCTTACAAGATCACTGCCGCATCGGTTACGCCAGCCATACTCGAAGACTTGATGAAAAACACCGACATCGGAGAACGCGACGTGCGCTTGCTGGGCATCACCTTGTCGTCGCTGGACAATAAAACAACGCATGCGCACCAGCAACTGGATTTATTCAATGATTTTGGTGTAACGGCTCAGGCATCAAATATATGGAACGCAGATGAATATGATAAACACAGATAGCTCAAAAAATCTGGCTACCCATATAAACCTGGAAGGTTTGCCGTTTCAGAATATCCCGACTTAAACAGGTAGCAAAAATCTTATATTATCTTAATCATCAGCGTTATCAGCGTTCCATTTTTCTAACTGCTGAGAGTCGTATTTTTGGCGGCCATGAGAGCGGTCAGGTCTTTATTGCAGGACAAATTTAAGCCCTATCAGCAACAAAAGAGACGCCAAGACAGGGCGTAAAAAGCGCTCGGGAAGCTTCGCACTCAAATGGCTGCCTATCCAGATACCGGGCAATGAGCCTACCAGCAAGCTGCTCAATAACACTAGGTCGACATTACCCAGGCCAAGATGGCCTAAGCCTGCAACAGCCGTCAATGGAATAGCGTGGGCCAGGTCGGTGCCGACAATTTTCACGGTACGCATTTTAGGATACAGGAATAACAGTGCAACCGTGCCCAGTGCGCCGGCACCTACCGAAGACAGCGTGACCAACACGCCCAGCACCGCGCCGACGAACACCGTAGCAGGAATTTGTAAGTGCTTGAAGCGTCCGGTATTTTCATCAACGTCATCCTGGTCATCAACACTATCCTCGGCATCGAGTTTTGCCGATCTATGCATCAACACACTGCGCACCAATAACGAACAAGCTGTCAGCAACAGCGCGACACCCAGCGTAAACGTAATAGCTCCGGTTGTTTCCTTACCAATTTCCATAAAATGCCTAAGCACTAATAAGGTCGCCACGGCGCAAGGCAAACTGCCCAGCGCTAACCAGGCGACGACTTTCCAGTCTACCGAACCATGCTTGGTATGATGCACCCACACACCGCTGGTTTTGGTAATCGCTGCAAACAGCAAATCCGTGCCCACAGCGACCGACGGCTTAAAGCCAAACAAAAATACCAGCAGCGGCGTCATCAACGAACCGCCGCCAACCCCTGTAACCCCCACCAATATACCGACTAAAAAACCGGAAAACGTATATGCCAAATTCATGAAAACTAACCTTTGTTACGCTATTATTAAAACAGCGTCCACTATATCAGTGAAATACTGCAACTTTTAATGATAGGTTATGCTATGTTTATATCGTTTAGTTATAAAGAAACACTTGGCAAGGAACACAATGAAGTTGCATCAATTACGTTATGTACGCGAAGTGGCGCATCAGGGCCTGAACATCTCACAAGCCGCGGAGACGCTGCATACCTCGCAATCCGGCGTCAGCAAGCAAATTCAGTTGTTGGAGGAAGAGCTTAACCTGCATATTTTCCAGCGCAACGGTAAACGGCTCATCGGTGTAACCGAATCGGGCAAAATCATTTTGCACCTGGCCGAACGTGCGTTACGCGAAATAGAAAACATCAAACTGGTCAGCGACGAATTCAGCCAGAAAGAAGCCGGTACGCTGACGGTGGCCACTACGCATACGCAGGCGCGCTATCGCTTACCGGCCGCCGTCAAGTCGTTTATTGAACGCTATCCCGATGTTAAATTGCACATCCACCAGGGTACGCCAACCCAGGTTGCAGAGCAGGTGGCGGAAGGCGAGGCCGACATAGGCATCGCAACGGAAGTCATCAGCACTTACGGCAAGCTGTTGTGTTTTCCCTGTTATCAATGGAACCGCTGTGTTATCGCACCGCATGCCCACCCGCTCTTGAATGACCTACCGCTGACATTGGAAAAAATCGCGAAGTATCCGCTCATCACCTACGACTTTACGTTTACCGGAGGCTCGCTGGTTAATCGCGTTTTTAACCAAGCCGGATTAAACCCTAATGTCGTACTCACCGCTATCGATGCCGATGTCATTAAAACCTACGTCAACCTGGGCTTGGGTATCGGCTTATTAGCCAATATTGCCTACGACCCGGAACGGGACAGCAATTTGGCGATGATCGATACCAGCCACCTGTTCCCCCCCAGCACGACTTACCTGGGGGTGCGCCGCGACGCCTACCTGCGGGGGTATATGTATGAGTTTATCCAGTTGCTGGCACCGCAGTTCGATCATAAAGCGATAGACAGCGCGCTTAAAGGCATGGCGATTAACCGGCTATTTCTTGGCTTTGTGTAAGGCGATTTCCGGCGAAGAAGTTTGCTTTTACGCTCCCTGTATAAACTGAAAAGGGAAGCGCAGGCACAAAGTCCTACGTTTCCCTCTTACTCTGGTAGGAATGCCGTTGTCGGCATCACCAACTTACTGCTTTATATTTTTATAACTTTCTTCACTTTCATGCACTATCTTCGTGCCTTCATCAATCAGCCGGTTACCCTCATCTATTTTCGCCTGGCCTTCGCGCACCAAGCCGTTGCCGCGTTCAACCATTTGCTTACCGTTTTTCCAGCGCTCGCTCAGATGCGCGATGCCTTGGCTGTCACGCAGCATTTGTTCGCCTGAAATAATCGGCATAGGTTGAACCGGGACCGGGCGTTCGGCAGCGCAACCGCCCATCAGCAAGGATGATAATGCGATAGGTAGATGCCGGATGCTGAAACATTTTTGCATGATAAGGTACTCCTAAAGAGACTAAATAAAAGAGAAGGTGTGTTACAAAATGATACTTCCAGACAGGCGCGCACGGCGCGCCCTCCGGAACGTTCTGCTGATATTGGGCTATGCCGACGCCTCGGACTTTTGTTGCGCGAGCAAATAATCCAACCATAAATTGGATAGTTTTTCCTGCACGGTATTTTGCCTCAGGCGGGCGTTCAGGTGCGGGAAATCCACTTTATCCAGGTCCTGGTCCTGGTTGTAGCAGGAATAGACAAAATAGGCCTTGCCGGTGTCCGCATCGACATGCTTGCACAAGCATTGCGCGCATATCCCTTTCATCATGCACTGCATCGGCGAGTTGATCGAGCCGATGGCATGCTGCACTTTGCCCAAGTAAGGTTTCAAGACATTGTAGCGCGCCTCTTTAACGGCGGACATCATGCGGTCCGAACCGATAACCACCAGGTGGTCGACATCCGACAGTAATATAGGCTGCTCGCCCAATCCGCCCTGTGCATAGGCCAGCATGCATTCCAGGATATTGCCGACGAAGGTTTTGTCTTGCGG
>SCST01000884.1 GCA_004299465.1 Methylovulum sp.
ACAAAGGAGGCGACAGGGAAAAAGGCCCCGCTGAACCGGGGGCTTGCGGCCACTCCCAACAGCCTCAGCCACCAGCTCATCCACAGCGGTCCAATGCGTGGGATTCGCGCGATCCAGAGTAATCGCGGCGGTGTAGAAACTCCCTGGAGTCTGAGCCACCAGGCCACGCCGAGCAGGCCGAGCAGGCCGATTCGCGCGATCCAGACAGTCCCAAAGTGGGTGCGTGTGAGCACCAGCGGAAGCGTCACGGTCAAAGAGGCGATGTTGCCCCCGCTCATCGCCAGGGTCCTGACGATCAGGTCTACAACGCTCGTGAGGATCACTACCGCGATGGCGCCGAACTCCACACGGCGGAGGTGGCCCTCGATGAGCTGGAATTGTTGATGGGAGAGCAGTGACGGTCTGGCAACCAGCCATCGAAATGCAAGACCGCCGATCAGCGCCGTGAGGCTCATGAACTCGAGCCAGCGGGCGAAGGCGCGCATGAACACTTGCGTGGGAATCATCGGGAGCCGGCAATTGTAAATGGGTAATCGCCCTCGGTCCGGTGAGTGTCGATGGCGATCACACTCCAGTAGACCCGATACCTTCCAGGCGGAAGAGTTGGAAGGCCGACCTCCAGCAGTGTGCGGTCCGCCGGATTCACGCGGCCATCCTGTTTATCGACCTGTTCACCGTTGACGTTGACGACTTTGATGCTGCTGAAAACCGGCTCAAGGGCCCCATCAAACCAGATTCTAACCTGGGCGGGCGACTTGTCCACCGTCCACCCAACCCGTGGCTCTGAGTGGTCGGGGAAGGCGTGGCCCCAGGCCGATGTGACTGGCAGGAGCAGCCCTATGACGAGCGCAGCAGAACTATTCCAAAGTCTCATCGACCGGTTATCGTGGCAGCGTTTGTGGTCCCAGTACCCCATGGAACGGTGTCCAGGTGAAAATGTCAGGAGCAATATCGTCGAGGAAGAAATGGACCATGCCCAAGATGCCCACACGGTCTCCGGAGGTATCGTTCAAGGGGATTTTCGCCTCGACCCCGAGTTGCATATACTTCCCGGCCCAAATCAGT
>SCST01000798.1 GCA_004299465.1 Methylovulum sp.
TTTCTCATTTTAGATTGTTTAAAATTTTACATAATTTATAAATTTTCTCTTCTTCCAAAGTCGGATAGTTACCGATATACATGCCGTAAAAATGGACATGATCAACGTTTGGATATTTTTTATATTCCTTATCGCCTAAAATTTTCCTTAAATAGGGTTGTCTAAGTTGATTTCCCCCACCAGAAGTTCCTCTACGGAATTCAACTCCTCTTCTACGTAAAGTTTTCATTACTTTTTCACAAAGAAGTTGATTGGGTTTTTTCAAAATTAATGTGAATGCATAATTACTAGAGCCCTCTGTAATAAAATCAGTGTGGTATAAATCAGAATCCAAATTAGTTAAAAATGTTTTCAAATTTTTTTGGCGAATAACAATATCTTTATCTAAATTTTTGATTTGTGATAATCCAATGATTGCCCCAATTTCTGTGGGGCGAAAATTATAAGCAGGAAATGCAAAAATAAAATCAGGATTTAAATCGGGATACTTCTGAAAATAAAATTGCTTGAGCTTCTGGGAAGTTGATTCTCGTACCATTCCATGAGCTCTAAGCATTCTCAGTATTTGATAAAAATTAATATTATTTGTTGAAACCATACCGCCTTCGATGGTGGTCATATGGTGTGCATAATAAAAGGAAAAGTTTGACATGAGCCCAAAATTACCCAGCTTGCTGCCTTTAAATGTAGCTCCGTGCGACTCACATGTATCTTCAATGAGTGGAATGTCTCTAAATTTTAATTCATCTAACAAATTTTGGTTTAAGGCATTATATCCCAGAATATGAGTCAAAAGAACTGCTTTTGTTTTTGAAGTAATTTTTTTTATTATTTCATCGCTATCCATTCCCAATGTTTGTAGATTTATATCAGCAAATACTGGTTTAAATCCACACTGGATAATTGATGCAATATCAGAAACCCAATTAAGAGGTGAGACAATTATCTCGCCCCCTCCCATTACCTCCTTCAGTGCGGTAATAGTTATCAAATTAGCTGATGCTCCAGAGTTTACATAAACACTATATTTAACTCCTAACCACTCAGACCACGTTTGTTCAAATTTCAAAACTTTTCTTCCTGCAGTTAACTTGGGATCATTACGTTTTAGATAATCAATAACACTATCCAAATCTGCACGAGAAATATTATTTTTCATCAAGGGCCAAGAAAGACCAGTCATAGTTAAAAAGGACCTTTAAACTGAATAATTTCTGGCGCTTCAAAGTCTTTTTGAAATTTCAGTCCACCTTTTTTACCGACCATTTTATATGCAGCGATTGCAATTTTTTGAGCGTTTGGATAGAAAAGATTTTCAAGATTTTTGGTAGTTGGACAAGGAGTAGGTGCAAAACCAATTCTTTGAACTTGAATGTCTTTTAAACTGCCTAATTTTTCACAAACTCTTGCAATTATTTCGGCACTAGCGCCACAGGATGTCCAACCAGTATCAACCACCAGTAATTTGCCACTTTTCTTAACAGATTTTAAAATAGTATCGATATCTAATGGAACTAAACTTACTGGATCAATAACTTCGGCAGCAACCGTTGCTTCTTGTAAAAACTTTTGCGCTCGTAAGCATTCAACCGCCATATAAGAAACACCAACTATGGTAATATCCTGCCCGATTGACAAAATCCTAGCCTTACCGAAGTCAACAGTATACAAATTTTGCGGGACGACGCTCTTTTGAGAAAATAACATGCGATGTTCTATAAACATTACAGGATTATTATCCCGAATGCTTTGGATTAAACACCCTTTGGCATCATATGGAGTAGCTGGTGCCACTACCTTTAACCCTGGAGTGTGCATGAAAAAAGAATGGAGTGCTTGAGAATGTTGAGCGCCTTGCCCCCAACTTCTAC
>SCST01000342.1 GCA_004299465.1 Methylovulum sp.
ACCCAGGATAGCCAAGGCGTTTTATGGGCTACCGGGTCAACCACGTCATTCAGCCAGGACGACAAAGCAAGGGACATGATACTCGCTAAAATAGACGCCAATACCGGCATCCCTGCCTGGAGCAAGGTATACCATTACGGCTATGACGACTCCGTTGTTGCCTTTATTCCCAAGGGCACTAAATTCATTCTGTTAGCCAATATACAGACCGCCGATGCCGGCAGCGGCAAGATACTGCTGGGCCAACTCAATAACCTGGGCGTGCCGGTTAGTGGCTCATTCAAGGAGTATGGCGGCAATGGGCTAAATTCGGCAATCAATATCAAACCCATTTCCGGCGGAAATTACCTGGTTTACGGCAAACACCAAAACAGCCGGGATGATCAAAACCCTACGCTCTTCGTAATGAAGCTCAATTCAAGCCTGGGCTATGTCTGGGGTAAAAGCTACACGGCTGGCGCTGATCAGGGTATGTATATCACCGATGTCAACGAAAATGCCGACAAGTCATTGACCTTGACCGCCAACCTGAATACCACGCTGTATATCGACGTAGGGGGCATGCATATCCCGTTTGGCGCATCGTCACACCCCACCGCAATACAGCTTTCCGCTGCCGGTGTTGTCACTTCGACGAAAAGCTTTGAATACCAGGGTGTAGACTCGGCCAGCCTGTCCAGGACTGACAATGGCGATTACCTGCTCGGCGGACAAACAAGTGATTCTATCGATCCCACCAAACCGGTAATACCCGAAACCGATATGCTGTATGGTCATTTCAACGCCACTATGGCACCCACCTGGGTAAAAACGCTGGGCGGCCAAGGCATTGACAGCGGGTTTATCAGACCCCAATCGACAGGATACTGGCTAAGCGGAACAACCCTGTCCTGGGGCGCAGGCTATATGGATGTCTTGGCCGGTAAACTTGATGCAAACGGTGATGTACCGGGCTGCAAGGCTATTAACGAAGTCTCCATGATCGAGACCACACCGCTTATCACAGCCGGCAACCTGGGCTGGCAAGGGCAAGCGGCCACCTTGGTAAAAAAAGGCGCTATAACGAATACCGACATTACGCTTAATGTAACGAATTCGAGCTTTAAAACAACCAATGTCTGCAGCAATTAATTATCGCGTTTAATTTCACTTTGTTAATGTAGCTACTCAGCCCTCCTTCAGAAAAGTTTTGCCCTATGCGTGGCTTTAGTCAAAGGTCTCTGTTGTAGGGCGTGCTGCGCGCGCCAACGGATTGTCTCCTCATTGCTGAATAGTTACGTTAACTTAACATTACTGGTAAAAAAGCCAGCCGCTGCTTTTTTACCCACGGGCACAAGTTACCACTGACTGGCGCTATCCCATTTCTACAGATGAAGAATCTTGCTTGCCACTAAAATGATCGACTACGCGGCAACTGTTCCGCAAATATTGGTTGCAAATTCAACGAAGTGTTGTACAGTCTCACCCCGGTGAGTGGGCATATCCTATCCGTATGGGTATTGGCGGTTATCGGCAGTGAAGTTTTAGATCTTCGAACAAGAGTCGAATACGGCGGCATTCCCGCCCAAAGCGCTCATCCGAAGCTCGAACAGACCGGCCTTGGGTACCCCCCATCAAGAATATCAATAAACAACTATTCATTGATGTCCCAGGAGGTTTTTATGTTTAATCGCTCCACCCGCTGTTCCATCCAAAAACCGGCGCTTCGAATCGCCATCCGGCCCGCCGGCGCGGCGGCCTTGGTACTGGCCTTGGTCGCCACGTCCGCCGGCGCGTTCCAAAGAACCGAAGTGCGCGAGGATTGCAAGAATTCCGATCCCTTGCGCCAACCCTTCTTCGGCGAAACCCATTTGCACACCGGGCTGTCGTTCGACGCCAGCATCCGCTTTGTGCCCACCACGCCGAAAGACGCCTATCGCTTCGCCAAGGGTGGCAAAGTCCGGGGGGTTGGGCCGAACGGCTTCGAAAACCGCGTGTACACGCAGGACCGCCCCCTCGATTTTGCCGCCGTAACCGACCATTCGGAACAATTCGGCGAAATGGGCGTGTGCAAGAGCCTGGATCCGAGTCTTGCGGGTTATTTCTCCTACGAGTGCCAGTTGCTCAGGGGCTTTTGGTGGCAAGCGGGCATTTTCCCGGGCGCGATCCAAAGAAACATGGCCAATTCCTTCTTTAACCTGGCGGCCCTGCCCAATAACGGTCCCAGTTCGCTGAACACGCGCATGCCGATGTGCGTGAACGGCGAGGCTGATTGCATCGCCAGCGAGCAACGGGTATGGGACGAAATGCAGCAGGCCGCCGAGGACGCCTACGACCGCAGCTCGGAATGCACATTCACGAGCTTCATCGCCTACGAAATGACCTCGACACCGGCGGGCGTAAACTGGCATCGCAACGTCATTTTCCGCAATGACCGGGTCGTGCCGCGCCCGATCACAGCCATCGATCTTGCCCAGGAAGTCAATCTCGATCCGAAGACCGTAGCGCCGAAACAGATCCTCAGGGGTGGGCCGGATATCCAAAAACTGTGGACAGGACTGCGCGAACAATGTCTCGATGCCGGCAACGGCTGCGATGTGCTGACGATTCCCCACAACTCCAACCTGGGCGGCGGCCTGCCGGGCGGACAAAGCCCGGTGCAGATTATTCCGCCGTTGTTCTTCACGCCCAAAAGCCGGGCGTTCGCGCGCGAACGCCAATTCTTCGAACCGCTGGTCGAAATCTACCAGGACAAGGGCAGCAGCGAATGCCGTTGGGATCCGCGCTTTTCCAGCGGCGTCGACACCGAGGACGAAAACTGCGATTTCGAATTACTGGACAGCACCGGCGTTTTGGCCGCCGCGGGCGTTACCAGCGGCGGCAATGCGACGGCGCCGTCCGGCTACAACGAGCGCAGTTATGTCCGCAACGTCCTCAAGGATGGCTTGCTGCTAGGCGAACAACTCGGCACCAACCCGTTCAAACTGGGCATCATCGCCGCCACCGATTCCCATAATGGCAACCCTTCCTTCAACGTCGAAGACCAGCGCTTTGGCGGGCACTTGGGCATACAAGATGCGATTCCGGTGCAATCGTCCACCGACATCCAGAACAGTTCCGGCGGCGTCGCCGTGGCCTGGGCCGAGGAAAACTCGCGCGACGCCATCTTCGAGGCGCTCAAGCGCAAAGAGACTTACGGTACCAGCGGCACGCGACCCACGGTGCGCTTCTTCGGCGGCTGGAATTTCAAACCCGAGGACTGCGGTACTCAATTCGTAGCCAAGGGCTATGCGCAAGGCGTGCCGATGGGCGGCGACTTGCCGGCCCGCCCGGCGCAGAAAGCCCCTACTTTCATCGCCGCCGCCTGGATGGACGACTATATCGGCACACCGCTGCAACAAGTGCAAATCGTCAAGGGTTGGGTCGAGCAGGGTCAAACCAAGGAACAGGTCTACACGGTCGCCGGCAATGCGGACAACGGGGCCACCGTGGATACGCAGTGCAACCGGGTCGGCAGCGGTTCCGAGTCGTTATGCGCGGTATGGACGGATCCGGACTTCAATCCCAAGCAATCGGCGTTTTACTACGTGCGAGTGCTGGAAAATCCGGTATGCCGCTACAGCACGCAAATCTGCCAAAAAGACTACAACGTCAACCCGCTGGACACGGCTAACTGCAAAACCCAACTCGCAGCGCTCTCCACCGCGCAACAAACGCAGGCGGCCTTTTGTTGCAGCAATGAAACCACCAACCCCATCGTGCAACCGGTTATCCAGGAGCGGGCATGGACCTCCCCGATCTGGTACACGCCTTAGGCCGTCGCCTGCTGCGTTCCCCGGCACTGCATTTCGCCGTGCTGGGGACGCTGATCTTCGTGCTGGCGTCACCGCCGGGTTCGACCCCGCCGCCCCGGTTGGTGATTCCGGCTTCCCGCATTGACATCGCGCTTCAGGAATACCAAAGCCTCAGCGAACATCCGTTGACGGCGGAGGAAAAACAGGCCGTGGTGCGCGCCGTCGTCGAGCAGGAAGTGCTGTACGCCTACGCGCAGCGACTGGGTATGGGCAAGGATCCGGCGGTGGAACGGCGGCTCGCGCAGATTGCCGCGTTCGTCGCCGATAATCCCGATGAAGCCAAATCCATTGAGGAACGCGCCGACGAAGCGGCCATGTTGGGCTTGGGCGAAGGCGACCTGATCGTGCGGCGCATCCTGATCGACGGCGCGCGCCGCCTGATTCGCGCCGCTGTGCTGATCCGCGAACCGGGGGATGCGGCGCTGGAGAGCTATTTGCGCGAGCATCCCGACGATTTTCGCAGCCCCGAGCGCTGGCGTCTCAGCCAGGTCGTCGTCGATGCCCGCCTGCATCCGAATGCCGAGCAGGACGCCCTGCGGCTGCTGGAGCAGTTACGCAAGACCGCCGTGCCGTCGTCGGAAGCGACTAAGTACGGCGACCCCGGCTTCGTTGCGGCCCGGCAACCGGTGTTGTCCGCGCGGGAACTGGAACGCCGCTTCGGGCACCGCTTCGCGAAAGCTTTGGCCGGCTTACCGGCCGGTTCCTGGCAAGGACCTGTCCCGTCGCGCTTCGGCTTCCATCTGGTCTTCATCGAGGAATATCAGCCCTCGCGGGTACCGCAATTGGCCGAAGCGCGTAGCGAGGTGCGCGTGCGCCTCAGGGAAAAACTGGCCGATGAATGGCTGGCCGTGCGCCTCGCGCAATTGCGTTCGGAATTCGCGGTGGTCATCGCCGGCAAAGAACGGGAGAGTAATCAACTATGATGCGCTGTTTTCATGTTATTGATTTAGCGAATGCGCGCGCCGCGGCGACGACCTTGCTGGCGGCGGTCTGGCTGCTGCTTTCAGGACAGGCTTACGGCCACGCCTTCGCACCGTCGCTGCTGGAAATCCGCGAAACCGGGCCCGGCGAGGCCGTGGTGCGCTGGAAACAACCCGCCATCCGCGTGTCCGGCAGCGGCCTGTCGCCGATTCTGCCGCCGGGTTGTCACGAACTCGGCAAGCACAGTGCGCGCACCGAGGACACCGGCATCGTCGAAACCTGGAAGATCGCGTGTTCGGGCGGACTGGTGGGGCAAACCGTGCGCGTGGACGGCATCGCCGAAAGCCGGGCCGATGTCTTGCTGCGGCTGGTGCTCGGCGATGAACGCTCGGTGCGCCATGTCCTGACCGCCGATACGCCGAGCTTCATCGTGCCGGAGCGCGAAGGCAAACTGGACGTACTGGCGAGCTATGGTCGCATCGGCATCGAACACATCCTGACCGGCTTCGATCATTTGCTGTTCGTCTTGGGCCTGGTGCTGCTGGTCGGCGGCGGGCGGCGGCTGGTGTGGACCGTAACGGCTTTCACGCTGGGCCACAGCGTCACGCTGGCGCTGGCGGTATTGGGCCTAGTGCATGTGCCGCAACAACCGATCGAAGCCGGCATCGCGCTGAGTATCTATGTGCTGGCAGTGCAATTGGGTCCTTATCGCCCGCGCGGAGCCTCGCTGATGACGCGCTTGCCCTGGCTGATGGCGGGCGCATTCGGCTTGCTGCACGGCTTGGGCTTCGCCGGCGCGCTGGCCGAAGTTGGTTTGCCGAACGGGGAAATCCCGCTGGCCTTGTTCTCGTTCAACGTCGGCATCGAACTCGGTCAATTGGCCTTCGTCGGCGTCGTGTTACTGGCGTCGTGGAGCCTGCGCGCCCTGCCGCTGCGCTGGCCCGCCCCGGTAGGCTATGTGCCGGCATATGCGATGGGCAGCCTCGCGGTATTCTGGTTTTTGCAACGCGTGACGGCAAGTTTGGCGGGAATCGTTTTATAGCGGTCGGCAAATTTCATAGAAAACGTACCACTAAAAAAGAAACCGGTTTCGACCCATTTAACCCGCAGAGCCAACCGATTTTATCTAAACTCTATTTGATTCGACCCCATTGCTATGGGAACTTCTATTAAGTTGATGAGGCCACTATGAATGCTGATAATGTTGCTAGCCACAATCCACGCTCCCTGGAAATTATCTTCAAGGAGCATCTCGATAACACGATAGAGTGCGGCAAGGCGCTTAGCGAGCTCTTCTTGAATCTTCAGGAACCTGATCAATCGATATCGAAGGTTAAACAGTTGGAAGAAAAGGGCGATAGACTCACGGCGGAGGCTTATCGCAG
>SCST01000790.1 GCA_004299465.1 Methylovulum sp.
CGTCGCGAAGTTGCTCGACAGTCCTGGGCGAAACGGCTTCGCTAATGGTTCCCACGCTCTGCGTGGGAACCCAGTCAGGGACGCTCCGCGTCCCGAACCGCAGAGCGGTTCAGGCTGCATTCCCACGCGGAGCGTGGGAACGATAAATGCGAACGACGATGAGCAAGTATCGTTTGCGCCGGCAGGTCCGTACCTGCCGCCTGCGGAAGCCGGACCAGGGCGGGATAATTTCGTGGCAGAGTTAATCGACGACCCTGCGCGAAACGGCTTGATGCAGTGGTTGGCGCGCTTGCTGTTTGTGCAATTGCGCGAGCTTAGTCCCGACATTAAAGCCGGCGCTGCCGGCACCGCCGCGGCATGGTTTGATAACGCCGGCGTCTTGGAACTATACCAGCGCTGGTGGCGGCAGAGCCTTACGATGTTGGCCGATTACGGCTATCTGCAGCGGCAGGGCGCTGAGTTTAATGTATCCGAGAGCGGCCGCGGCATTGCCGATAAAGCCGCAGTGTGGCAAGCCTGGCAAAACGGGAAACAGCTTTATCTTGATAATTCTGAGACGCAGGCGCTGGTTCGCTTGCTCGATGATTGCCTGAGCCGCTTGCCGGACATCCTGCGCGGAGCGGTCCAGGCGACCGACGTGCTGTTCCCCGGCTCGTCTATGGAAAAAGTCTTAGGTATCTACAAGAACAGTGCGCAGGTCGATTATTTCAATACCGTGCTTGCCGAATCGGCGGCCGCTTTTGTCCGGCAGCGCCTTGCAGCCGATCCGGCGGCGCGCATACGGATTATCGAAATAGGCGCAGGCACCGGCGGCACGACGGCGATGGTATTGCACCATCTGCGCCCGTTTTCGGCGCATATCGACGAATATGGCTATACCGATATTTCCAAAGCCTTTTTGCAGCATGGCGAAACGCAGTACGGCGGCGAATACCCGTTCCTGAATTACCGGCTCTGGAATATCGAACAGCCGCCGGCCGACCAGGGCATTGCGACCGGCGTTTACGACCTGGTCATCGCCGCGAATGTCTTGCATGCGACGCAGGATATACGGCAAACCTTGCGGCATGCGAAAGCGGCGTTGCACCAGCACGGCCTGATGTTGCTGAACGAGATCAGCGATACCTCGCTGCTGTCGCACCTGAGTTTCGGCTTGCTGAAAGGCTGGTGGCTGTACCGGGACCCGGCCTTGCGCATGCCGGGCAGTCCCGGATTGTATCCCGAAGCCTGGCGCGACGTGCTCGAGGAAGAAGGCTTCGGCTCGGTGCTGTTTCCGGCCCAGTCCGCGCACGGCTTGGGACAGCAAATTATTGCCGCCGTCAGCGACGGCGTGGTCAGGCGGAAAATACATGCCGTTGCGCAGGAGCCGGCCGTTGAGCCTGGCCGCGACCATCAGCCGGTTCGCGCTACGCTGGCAGGCGGCGTCAATGTCAAGGACATTGTGCGCCGGCAGATTCAGGGCAGCCTCGTGCAGGCGTTGAAAGCGCCGGAAGGCAGCATCGACAATGATGTGCCGTTCTCGGATTACGGCATAGATTCGATACTCGGCGTCGGTTTCGTCAAGCAGGTCAATGAAGGGTTGGGCATTACGATGAATACCGCGATTATTTTTGATTACGCGACGGTCAACCAGCTTGCCGCTTATGTGTTGCAGACTTATGGCAAAGACCTCGGCAAGCGGGCGGCGGTCGAGCCGGATGAGCAGTTGGCGGAGCAGTTTTTTTCAGGGGAACTCAGTGTTGAATCATTACTGGATAGCGTCATGTTGCAGGATGTGCCTGGATTTGGAGTCGAATCATGAACGGCGCTGAATTTAATGCGATTTTGGCGAAGCTTCGCAACCGCGAAATAGACCGCGACGAGGCCGGGCGCTTGCTGAATGCGTTGAAAACGCTGCAGGCCGCGCCGCAGCCACCGGAAGAAGCGCAGTATGCCGGCCAGGATAGCGCCGCCGATTTTGCATTGCCGCAGCGCTACGGTCAGGTCGCCGTGATCGGCATGTCGGGGCAATTTCCGGGCGCGCCGGATGTCGAGACATTCTGGCATAACCTGGTTTCGGGCGTCGATGCGATAGGCGAATTGC
>SCST01000885.1 GCA_004299465.1 Methylovulum sp.
TGCTCGGCACCCGGTCGATGCTCCGGCACACGATTGCCCGAGCGGAACGACTCATTCCGCCGCAGCGGCTGCTGACGGTCGTGACCCGCCATCACCTCTCCTATGCGCGGGAGGAGTTGCGCGATCGTCCGCCGTCCACAGTCGTCGTCCAGCCCAGCAACCGGGATACCGGCCCCGGCATCCTACTCCCCCTACTTCATGTCTACCAGCAGGATCCGAAGGCAATGGTCGCGCTGTTACCCTCCGACCACTTTATCTTCGAGGAGGATCGATTTATGGCGGTCGTTGACGCGGCCGCCGCCTGTGCAGCCGCGTACTCCGAGCGGTCCATCCTCCTGGGGGTGGAACCGGATCGGTCGGAAACCGAGTATGGCTGGATCGAGGCGGGCCAGGTGATCGGGCAATACCAGGGGAGGGAGCTGCATCAGGTCAGGCGCTTTTGGGAAAAGCCGGATCCCCAGACAGCCAACGGTCTGTATTCCAATGGGTGCCTGTGGAATACGATGGTGCTCATCGGTCAGGCCGGCGCCCTGCTGAAGCTCTTTGCGTTACTGACGCCTGAGCTCTTTTTAGCTCTCTACCAGATTCGATCTCTCCTTGGTCACGCTGAAGAGACCCGGGCCGTGGAGGAGGTCTACAGCGGTTTACCACCTATCAACTTCTCGCGAGAGATTCTGACGCGTGGCTCACACCGCCTCGGCGTCCTTCGAGTCAAAGGAATCTATTGGAACGATTGGGGAAACCCCGAGCAAGTGCGGCTGGATATTGCCCGGTTTGGCTCTTGGCAGACGAACGCGCTTCCGCTCTGACATTACCCGCCTGACACATCCTACTCATTGCTTTCCTTGCAGGCAGATAGCAAGTAGCTTATTATTCCTCTTGGCTGAATAGGTTGCTCGGCTACCTATCACAGATCGGCGCCTGAGGAGTGGAGTGGGCACGGGCCGCCCAGATCAGGATGAGAGGACATAGCATAACCGCCGGTTTTTCACGTTGGCGCATCATTGTGCCCCTGCTTATCCTTTTGGCCATTACCCTGTGGTTTGGATTGACGTTCTACACGGCCTCGCAATGGCAACGCTCGGAGGCCGCTGCAGCGCGAACCAATGCACTGCGCCTAGCTCGGCTCGCGTCAGATCAGCAGGCGCGATTCATCGGGGAGGCGCAAGAACTACTTGCGGGGC
>SCST01000343.1 GCA_004299465.1 Methylovulum sp.
CTCGCTAATCTATTGTCGCCTGTTATACCTACCCTGCAAAACCACCTGCCATGAGCTTCTGGAAAACCAAAAAACTGACCGAAATGACCACCGAAGAATGGGAGTCATTATGCGATAACTGCGGTAAATGCTGCCTGCACAAGCTGGAAGATGAAGATACGGGACAAATCGCTTTTACCCGCGTCGCGTGCCGCCTGCTTGACCTCGGTAGCTGCCGCTGTACACGCTATCGCGAACGTACCCGCATCGTTCCTGAATGCATTGATTTACGGCAACACGATTTTTCAGAGTACACATGGCTGCCCGCTACCTGTGCTTACCGCTTGCTGAACGACGGCAAAACGCTACCGGCATGGCATCCGCTAATATCGGGGAGTATCGAAAGCGTCAGGCAGGCTGGGATTTCAGTCGGCGCTTATGCCGTAAAAGAGCAGGACATTGACGATTTCGAGGATTATATTATCGATTGGCTGGATTGAGTTGTCAGGGCTTAAGGTCAATGATTATGCCCGCTCCATCAACAGACTTCTTTTTTTCTTCCTCGGGCTCAGGGGACATTAACCAGCCGCCTTTAAGTTGCAAAGGTTGCTCGGTTTTTTTAGGTTTCGGCGCAAACAGGACACCTGCCGCGCCTTGCGGGCCGTCATCCGCCACCTGCCCGCTTTCTTCAGCGTCTTTTGCGGCTTTAAAGGGTATCGTCAAATCCAGGGGCCGTTGCAGTTCTTTAGCGTCATCGACCCTGGGTTTGTCAATAAGGACAGTATCAGGGTGTTTTTTGGCGTCCTGCTGTGTTGGCGACTGATCAACAGATTGATTAAAGCCGCTTAGAAAAACGTATGAAACGCTTACAAAACCCACTAACAATAAACGGTAATTTTTCATCTTGATGCTCCCACTTCAATGGTGTTGGCTCTTTGGAGAAGGTAAATCTTTCCCGTCCGCTATTTTATCTCACTGATATGACTACATTAAAATGGCGTGATGGCTCATGTTATTGGACACAAGCCTGAACCAAGGTTCAAAGGGTTCGTTTATCATAAACAGCAAAAACAAGCTGTTATCTGTGGCCGGTAGTTACTTCTCCGCCTTATCAAGATCTTTCGCGGTATCACGTCGAAAATCACAGGTCAAGTAATCGAGGCTCAGCGGCAAAGCCAATTCCAGCGAATTGATAAACTGCACACCGGCACTGATATGACTCGGCCGGCAACTCATCAAGTGACCGCCATGCTGTAAATCCGATGACAGGAAATGGAGATGAAGCCCAGGCACACTAATCGATGACATGTAAGATGGGGTATAGAAGCCGGCAAGTGTGCCGGAAATATTATGAAACTCAAATACCGGCTGCTCTTCGGCAACATTGACTAAAGGTTTGTAATTCTCTGTTTTGGGTACAGACCGGACTTTGACGTAATCAAACTCCCCTTCAATGCGAATGGCATAAAAAATATTTGCCGACGGCAGCAAGCTATGCAACCAGGTGATAAAGTCCTGGTACTCAGTTACTTCGCTTAACTGGTCTTCCGTTAACGGCTGGTAAAACGTCACGCAGGAAAAAGGGGTTAACGTCGTTTCATCGACCTGCTTGACCTTGCCGTCTGAGGTCATCTGATAGACCTTGCCATCCAGCATGATCATCTCGCCATCCAGGTTGTCGAAGGTGCCCAATCCAAAATCACCGTGCTTTTTGATCTCGGTGAAGGGGATTTTTTCTTCATAAATTCCTTCGACCAAGGCATTGATGGGAGAGCATAGATAAACAGAATTTTTTTTCATTTTGTAGTTGCTTTAGGGGGATGAAATGAGTTTGTTACGATGCCGTGCTGTCATAAGCTGTTTCCAGCGCGTAAGGGATAAGAATACAGTACCGGACAGCTATCAGCATAGGCTGCACCGGTACCGATGCTGAAATAACCGCTGTTGACGGCATCCGTCACGGTGATTAAGCGAAATGCATCCTGTCCAGCACCGCCTGTTAAGATGGCAAAATTTTTAAGCAAAATGTCCTTATGTATTTTCTTGATTAGCAAGATGCTTCAGCCAGCACCGTCATACTGGCATGGATGCCGGTATCCAGTCACATGGATGTGAATGTATGGCCTGGCATATGCCCCAATCAAGCGCAGGGCATTGGGTAAGCTACCGTCCTTGGCTCTGGATTCCGGCATCCATGCCGGAATGACGCACTTTTTGGCATTGACTGAAGCATCTTGCTAATCAGGTGTATTTTTATTAACTCGTCAGTCACAAGTTTAACAATAAAAATGGCATAAGGCATTCGTGCATAGCACATGCGGGTGATCTCAAATAGCGTCAACGTCGGCGTGTAGAGGCGTTCACGATGCTCGGGGAGCTGGGCTTCGACAACATCCAGTAATTTCGGGCCGGTCAGCCGGTTGAAAAACCCGTAGCAATCGGTTGCGCTGACGCGATCAGCGAAGCGCTTTTGATGAGTCTTTGTATTTTTGTCTATAGCCTGCATAGTAGCTAGTGACTCCGGACGATAGTTAGTTGTTTGCGTGCAAACATCCTATCATCTTGACAGACATCTTTTCATCTAAATTCAAGTGCTTGAGCGCATATTGCGCAGAGGAATGGGCTTAAGTGAGTACCATTCAGGTTGACCCTAAGTTTCAAATCGCCTTCAAGTATACACGGATCACGGCCAAAGCCATGCGCGCGGCCCTTATCAGGGACAAGGGCTGGAAAGAGGAGGACTTGCCGTGCGAAAAAACCATCGGCAACATCCTGAACCGCCTGAATTACCGCCTGCGCCGGGTACAAAAGGTCAAGCCGCTGAAGAAGATCAAGGAAACCGATGCTATTTTTGAGCACATTGAAGCGACCAACAAGGCATCGGACAGCCGCGAGGATTCCTTGGCGTTTTCCATCGACACCAAAGCCAAAGTGGACTTGTGCGACTCCTCGCGTGGTGGCACATCGCGTTGCCGAAAGCCGGTACAGGCTGACGATCATGGCCTGGGCGTTAAATCCAAGCTGGTGCCTTTCGGTATTCTGGAGGTGATGTCTGGGCTGCTCACGATCCTCTTTGGCGTGTCATTTGAGACCAGTGATTTCATTGTCGATG
>SCST01000040.1 GCA_004299465.1 Methylovulum sp.
TGTAATTCAGCCGGCGGCCAATAGGCCAATTGCAGGTCTTTGATGATGAACTCGGGGGCGAAAGCGGCCGGCAGCAGCGGGCTTTTATCGAGCGTTATGACTTTGCCGTCATAGCTTAAATTGAACAGGCTGATGCCGTCGCTACTTAGGCCCGCTATCGCAATGCGTTGTTTATCGAGTTCCAACACGCACAACAGGGTTTCCTTGCGACCCGGCCAGAATGCCGTTATTTGCTGCACGATACGCCTGGCAGGACCTAGCGGCGGCGCCATCGGCATCAGTTCAGCCGGCTCCAAATCGCCGTTCGGCTTTATTAAGGCACAGCCGCTTAAACAAGCCAGCAGGACTATAAATGCTAATCCGCGCGGCATAGCTCGACCAGTGTATCCAGCCTGGAACGGGCGGTCTTGACATAAGGATTCGCTTCATCCCAGGCATAGCCGGCCAGTATCGAGCAAATCATCGCCTTGACTTCCGGCTGCTGGTGCTGATGAAAAATCACATCCTGGAAACGACCGTCATACCAGGCATCGACAAACACACGAAAAGTATCGACGCCGCGCTGCAACGGTACGGCATATTCGGTCTGCCAATCCACGGCTTGCTGTTTGAATTGCCGGTCCAGGACGGATACGGCCAGGCTCTCGCCGATTTCATCGCAATCGTTACACCGGAAGAAAACACCGGGTCGAGGAATTCGCCGGCATTGCCAAGCAACGCATAGCCTTTACCGTAGAGGCTTTTAACATTGGCCGAATAGCCGGTGATGGCATTGATGCTGCTGTCAAATACGGCGTTTTTGAGTAATGCCCGCAGGCTATCATCCTGGTTGATGAGCTCGCGCAACGCGGTATCGTGATGTTCCCACGGCAGGTAAAAATCGGCTTCGGCGACCACGCCGACACTGCTACGGCCATTGCTGAACGGAATCAGCCAGTACCAGACATCTTTGTGTTCGGGATGGACGGTGATGCGTATCTTGTTGCGATCAAACCGGCTATCATCGATGCGGTCTTCAATATGCCCGAACAGGGCTTTCCTGACCGGAAAACCGGAAGGCGATTCCAGGTCCAGCAATCTAGGCAAGATACGCCCGAATCCACTGGCATCGAGAACAAAATCCGCCTGATAGCTCACCACACCGCCGGATGGGTCGCGCACATCGAGTTTCGGCTTAGTCCCGGAAAAATCGACCGCAGTGACCTCCATCTGCCAGCGTATATCAACCCCCATCCGGGCGGCTTCATAAGCCAGCAACTCATCAAACCTGCCGCGCTGGACCTGGAACGTCGTGCCTATGCCGTCGCTGAACTTGTCTTCAAAATCAAACTCGGTGCACCGGTCGCGGTACACGAAGGATGCACCGTTCTTGAACTGGAAACCGGCATTGACAACCGCCTCCATCATACCGGCCTCCTGGATGAATGCCATGCATTGAGGCAACAGGCTTTCGCCTATGCTGAAACGCGGAAAGCGCTGGCGTTCCAGGATAGTGACCCGGTAGCCCAAGTTCTGCAATAATGCACCGGCAATACTGCCCGAAGGGCCGGCACCTATGATAATAACGTTATACATTCGGCATTGTTCCATTGATGGTTATGACCTGCGTGAGAGCGTTTCAAGAAAAACTGGGCTTTTTTTTGTGGACTCCCATGGCTGTCTTTGCATGGTTGTTCAAAACAGGCTTGGTGAATGATAACGCGGCTATATCTTGAGGTTTATTGGGACTACTATCAGAAATCAGTTATTATCTATACGGTACGCTACTGAAAAATATTGCGAGAGGAAACCACCTGCGAGTTATTGATTTTACATTTGATGTTTATTGCTATCTTATTTTATATCCAATGACAACTACTTTAATTTTAACAAAGGGAAATAAAATGCTTTACACAAAAATAATGCTTTCATTTTTAATAGTTGCTCAAATAGTATTGCTTAATGGTTGTGCTACAACTAAACCCGAGTCCCCTTTAACCCAAAGTCCGACAGAATCAATTTTTTTTGATTCAGGACTGTTTGATGCTGACTTATCCAGCAAGCTTTATCAAAATCCGGAGAAGTTTACTATTAAACCTGCTGCCGGTGTCAATGTTAACAAAATGCCTGAACGCATAGATAAATGGCTCTCTAAGATTAAACAGGAGAACGGCAGTGTTCAGCTCAAAGAATATTCGCCGAATTCCACTAAGGATATAGGCTTATTGATCGATATGGCAGTTACTTTATTTGATCTGGCTAAAGATGCAGCTTTATATCATCCAGCAACACAATACGACGCAATTGTAGAATATGACAAAGCTTCGGGAGATGTAAAACAGATTATGTTGTTTAAAAAAGCCCAATAAATTTAAAGCGCAGAGGGTAATCTTAAATACCTTCCGCGCTCATCCTTTTTTAGCAAACTCTACTGTTTGCTTAAAACACTCAATTGAACGGGCGGGATGCTCAAAAATAAAATTTAATATCTCCCAACGACTGGGTAGTCCAAGGTTTTTGTTTTTTACTGGTTTTTTTAAGCACTGATTCTTGTGTCTCAGCAAAGACATCCTCTAATCGATGTTCTTTTCTAATCGATGTCAACAAGCCTGAAGTAAATGGACTATTACGGCCAGTGCCATCAGCAGCAGTGTCTCCAGGCGATGTCGCATAGGCAAACAATGCCCGATTGCTGGCTTTTGGTGGCTGGGCCAAGATC
>SCST01000344.1 GCA_004299465.1 Methylovulum sp.
CTTCGGCCCCGGTCAGCGCGATGCCTTCCGCCGCCAGTGGAGTACCCGCCACGACCGGTGCGTAGGCCTCAAAATTTTGCACCCGGTAAAACTGTCCCGGATGGAATTTTGCCGCCGCCATCGGCGCTTTAACGACCACTTCGATAATCGTCGGCGTTAAGCGGTTGATCGCGACAATGGTCGCGGTAAAGGCTTCGTCCATGCGGGCGAACAAGGTTTTTAAAGCCGCGTCTCGACCGGCCTGATCCGCCGGATTAAGCTGCGCCAATTCTTGTTCGAACAATTTAACGATATAGGGATAGCCGTTTTTGGCGCTGGCCATAGCCTTAACGACGTTGCCGGCATAAACCGGGTGGTTGTCGCCGTAAAAACTGATGTATTTGCCGTCTTTGTGATAAGACGTCAGCGGCGCCGATTTACCCAGTTTCGGCTTGGCCTCATCGTGCATCGCGACTAACTCTATCGCGCCGTCAGTGTATTGCGGCTCATGGCGCTGGAAAAAATACTTGTCCATCACGAAAGTATCCGGGTATTCGCTTTGATAAATCGTGTTAGGCGACGTACCGGCGGCAATATACAGGCTGCGTAGCGGGACATTGACGACCTGCCCTGAATTATTCCAGCGCCCGTCCTCCAGCACCAGTTTGTCAAACTCCACGGCCTGCAAATGTCCGAACTCGTCGGCTGACGCAGCTTTAGGACTCATGCCCTCGGCCAGCGCAATGCCTTCTTGCAGTGCTTTGGCAATTTCTTCATGATTCTGGCGATACGCTGGCGCATCGTTTATGCCTTTGCGGTAAAACATCGTTACGCCGCCCCAGGATTCGACCAGCGGTTGGAAATCAGGCTGCTCGCCGGCCGCTTCGGCGCGCGCACGTTCGGCGCGGATGAGCTTGCCGTGTTCGAGGAACTCATCGAGTATCAGCGTTTCTTCCTTATCGTAGCGATTGCGGACGATTTGCTCGCCATAAGTGCTGGCCAATAATTCGTAGCGGTGCAGGATTTTTTCGACCTGAACGGGATAATAAGCCATCAACTCAGTAGACGTATCGATAGCAGTCAATCCGCCGCCGATAACGCCGGCCGGCAAGCGCACCTGCAGGTTGGCCAGCGACGAGGATTTCGCCGCGCCGGTTAATTGCAGCGCCATCAGGAAGTCCGAAGCTTTGCGGATGCCGCGCATCAAATTGTTTTTCAGGTCGATAACCGTCGGTTTACCCGCGCCGGAAGCGATGCAAATATGGTCGAAACCCATATCCCAGGCGTCTTCAATCGTCAGCGTACCGCCGAAACGCACACCGCCGTAACTACGGAACGCGGCGCGCCGTTTCAGGGTGAGATAGATGACTTTAAGAAAGTTTTTATCCCAGCGCACGGTAATGCCGTATTCGGCGACACCGCCGAAACCCGCCAGTATGCGCTTGTCCAGGTCCTGGTAAAGCGCATTAAAATCAGCAATCGGCTTCGGTAAGTTTTCATGATCGCCGGTCAGCGCGACAGGCAGGGGTTCCAGTTTCAAGCCGTCAATACCGACGACGGCGAAACCTTCATTCAACAGGTAATGGCTCATCGTATAGCCGGCGGGACCCAAGCCTACGACTAGCGCATTCTTGCCGTTATAAGGCAACATATGCGGACGCTTGACGTTTAACGGGTTCCAGCGCGTCAGGAAACTGTAGATTTCAAAGCCATAAGGCATGAACAGCACATCGGTCAGCACATTCGTTTCAATTTCGGGAATATTGACCGGGTCGGTTTTTTGGTAAATACAACCCTTCATGCACTCGTTGCAAATACGGTGGCCGGTGCCTGGGCACATCGGATTATCGACAATAATGATCGCCAATGCGCCGATATTGTCGCCGCGGCGCTTGACCAAGTGCATTTCGGAGATTTTTTCATCCAACGGACAGCCTATGGTTATTTCTCCCAAAGGGTCCGTTTTGAAGGTATTGGTCTTTTTGTTGCGCATGCCTTTGGAGCAGGAATCCGTATCGCGCTCATGGCAATAGATACAGTGGTTGACTTCAGACAACACCTGCCGCTCGTTGAAGCGCGGGTCGGTCAATTTAAACCCGTCGCGGCGCCTGCGATATTTCATCTCGCCCATCCATACGCTGAATTCGCCGCGGTCTATCGTGTCATGTTCGACGAGATGATCGAAATCGCGTTTTTCAGGGAATTTAAAACTGAGCCATGACGTCGCTATTTTTTCATCCTGCGTAGCGATAAAGCTCCAGCGTTGGACGATGTCCATCAGCGCGGCGGTAAACCCGGCCGGCTCCGTTAATGCGATAATGTCGCCGAACTCCGCCGACGCAGCGCCATGCCCGGCCAAGCGTTCACGCAATGCCTCGGCAAGTGCGTCCGCCTGGCTGTAATCGCTGTCCTTGCCTTTGGCTATCAGCTTGTAATGGGCGGACAACAAACCGATTGCCGCGCCAACGCCGGCAACACGGCGCTCCGGGTCCGGCTCCTGGTCGGCGGCTGGAAAACCTGCCGTAATCAAGAGTTCAAAACGGCGTTGTATCGCGTCTTTATCCCAATCACCGGCGTCCTGTCCTTTAAAAACAACATCCAGTTTTTCCACGACTTCATTTTTATAGGTAAAAATGCTGTCAATCTCGTCTGTTATCTTTGCTTTTTGCGCATCATGCTGTTCGGTGACATTAAACAGTTTGGCGACAAACTGCCCGACATAAGGCCCCATTGCCACGAGCAAGTCGGACTGTTGCTCCGGTGTTAAACCTGCGCCCTGGTTTTGGCGGTAGGCGGCATACCTCTCATAAAGCTCGGCATCATGCTGTTGAACCGACGCATCGAACACCGCCAGCAAATCTTTCAGGCGCGTTGCATCGTATAAATCCGGGTAAGTGAAGTTAGGGATTCCTAGCGTAAGATTATTTTGTTCCATAGCTCTTGTGATGGGTTAGCCCGGACTTGTGCAAACTGGCCACGAAAGGAGGCGTTTAAACAGGCGAGCGTAGACTAAAGGAGGATGAATTGGCCGCGTATTGTAAGTAACTACGGTGTTTTTTGCTATAACTAATCCTGTCCGGGGCAGGGCAATCGCGCTTAAAAATGATCTTGCCCGGATTTCAATTGTTGTTTTGGCTACCAACTTAAGACGGGACACTTTTAGTTCCAACCCATCGAAACCGTCATTCCCTGCCGGAATGACACCTTCTCTTTATTTACAGGGAGGCCTGAATAATTACGAGCAATTTTGAACGGTTTCTCTTTTGGCTTAAATACTTTCTGGGCAGATAACTTCGCTTCCCGCTTGGTTGCCCACGCTTTAGAGTCTGTGAAAGTATTCAGAACTATTTATTTTGATGTCAATATATTGTGATAAGTAGCTATTTTAAATACAACATATTGTGTTAAAAATTTCAAAAACCGAATACTTTCACAGCCTCTTTAGCTAAAGGCTTAGGTAACCAGCAAAAAATAAACCACCAAATGCAATAGAACGCAAAAGAAAGCTAATTTTACGGTTACCCTTTGGCTTAATCTCTATGACTATCGATGCCCGCATAAAAGCTTAAGGCAACCACTTGTACTGCTAGGTACGTCACGGTTCCAAAAAAATGGACACATCGAACACCTGCCATGGCAATAGGATTGGCTCAAGCGGCATTAACTTGGCGGGTCTTATTCGTGATGCCTATTCCGTTAACTCGTTGATAAAAATCAACCTGCATTGATTTGTAGGGACTACCGGCAATTTCAATACCGACAACCTGCTCGATCAGTTTGTCGGTAAAGTCGCGCGGCGCATCAGATACCCGCCCAGGATTCCGGGAATGCCGCTTCATGGTGGGTAGTCATTGCTTCAAGCTGATCGCGAATCCAGTCCGCAGGCTGCCGTAAACATGCGCGGCGGCGTAACTCCAGGTTGGCATTACTTTGCCGGTTTGCTGTTGGGTAGCATACCAGGAGGGTGATATGTAGGCATTTGCCGCCGCAGGTACCGAAGCACGGGATATTGTTTTCTCGTGCATGGCGAATCGCCGCCAAGGTCTTATCCCTATCTTTATAGGGACTGCCGGGGGCTACCCAGATGTCGGCGGTCGAAATCCAGTCCTAGCCAATTTCCAAGCCTAAAGCCGCCTTGGCGTGTTCGATGGCGGCATTGGTCGATGCGTGAGGCGGAAAGCCGGCGCGTATTCACCAAGCAGTGCGATTGATGTGGTCATTGGCTTTTATATTCCTCGTCTAATTCAATGGCTTGATCGTCAGGCATATCGATTGGCTTACTCGATAAAGGCATGAATAATGGGAAAGCCCGTCCAGGAGTTCCATTTTTGAACAATTAGGCAGGGCCGATTTCAAGTAAACGGCCATGGAAACCGGCGACCAGTTATCTTCCGCGCCGTGCCAAATAGTGGTACTGGCGGTGATGTCGGGCAGCGACTCTTGCCAGGGTTGAACATAGGCCTTGATGTCGCGTGCGTAGGCTTGCGGATGGCTAAAACAGGTTTTTAAGCCTCGGCTAATCATCGCCCGAAACGCCTTGTCGGTTACCAGTATTTTGTCTTCACCGGCCGCGCTGGAAAACAGCATACGAAACAACAGGCCAGGGAAAATTCGTGTAAGGAATCCTTGCAGACGGGCTAACAGCAGAAAGGCGGATGGATTATTTTGGGCGAGCCGGAAAACAGCTTTTCCTGCCATCAAGTCAATAAAGTTGTCCGCATCCAACGGCGCAGCAGCAGAAACCAAGTGCAGGCTACGCACCTTGCCGTTCATCGCTTGGCAAACTTGCAGGGCTATGAAAGCACCCATCGAAAAACCGACAAAATCGACCGGTTTACCGGCCACTCTGTCCGTAATTTCATCCGCTATGCGCTGGTAGTAAGCGACGCCTTCCAAATTGGGATCGATGGTCGAACGGTCGTAACAAATGATGCTCAGGTTATTTGCTTTGCCATAATGATCGAAGACTTGGCATTCTTCCGCCGACCCCGGTGTGCCGTGGAAGTAAATGACCGGATGGCCGTCGGCGGCGCCAAATTGGTGATATTCCACTACTTGCTTTAATGGCCGCATGAAGGCATCCGCTCATGTTTTCGGTTTTGTATGTACGCATCGCGTAGCTTCATAATCAATCAACTCCGCACTTCGGTATCCAGTTCGGCCCTGAGTTGCCCGGTGTCCAGTTCATTTTCCCATTTAGCGGCGACGACCGTAGCGACGCCGTTACCGATCAGGTTCGTCAACGCGCGCGCTTCGGACATAAAGCGGTCAACGCCGAGGATCAGCGCTAAACCGGCAATCGGTATGCTCGGCACGGCGGCGAGTGTCGCCGCAAGTGTGATAAAACCGCTGCCGGTTACGCCGGCCGCGCCTTTGGATGTCAACAGCAGCACGCCGAGCAGCGTCAATTCCTGCGTCAATGTCAACGGCGTGTTGGTCGCTTGCGCGACAAAAATCGCCGCCATCGAAAGATAGATAGAGGTGCCGTCGAGATTAAACGAATAGCCGGTCGGAATCACGAGGCCGACAACGGATTTTGAGCAGCCCAGCTTTTCCAGTTTGACCATGATGCGCGGCAGTACCGATTCTGACGATGAGGTGCCCAGTACGATAAGCAGCTCTTCTTTGATATAGATGATAAATTTGAGAATGCTGAAGCCGGCAAACCGCGCGATAAGGCCCAACACGATGAAGATAAACAGCAGGCAGGTCAGGTAAAAGCTGCCCATCAGCTTGGCCAGCGGGGCCAGCGATGCCACGCCGTATTTGCCGATGGTAAAGGCCATCGCGCCGAAAGCGCCGACAGGCGCCAGTTTCATGATGGTTTCGACGATACCGAACAGTACCTGCGAGAGCTTCGCGATGAAGCTCACGACTTCCGCGCCGCTTTCCTTCATCGCGGCCAGCGAAAAACCGAACAGTAATGAAAAAAGCAATACCTGCAGGATGTCGCCTTTGGCAAACGCATCGACCACGCTAAGCGGGATGATATTGAGCAAAAAATCCGCGGCATGGCCGGCCTTTGCGCTATCGGTATAGGCTTGCAGGCTTTGGGTATCCAGTGAGCCTATATCCGCGTTCATGCCGGTACCGGGTTCGAGAATATGCACGACCAACAGCCCGATGAGCAAGGCCAGCGTACTGACGACTTCAAAATAAAGCAGCGTCTTAATGCCGACACGGCTGACCTTGCCCATGTCCTGCATGCCGGCGATACCGCTGACGACGGTGCAGAAGATGACCGGTGCGATAATCATTTTGATCAACTTGATAAAGCCGTCGCCGAAGGGCTTCATCGCTACGCCGGTTTCAGGGTAAAAATGGCCCAGTAGAATCCCGAGCGCAATCGCTGTCAGCACTTGAGCATAAAGGTGGCTATAGGTTTTTTTTAGCATTGTCAGTGTTATGGCTTGGGAGTCAACACCAGGCGGCGAATCAGCTCAGGTTGAGTGTTCCAACAAAATGGTCACATTCAGCAGGGATTGGTCATTAGCGGGCGGTGATGCTTTTTAAAATACCGGCGCCTTTTAACAGTGGTGTCGGCATGAAAGACCGATTGGCCCATGCCCATGTCATGCAGGGCGCTCTTGACACTGAAGCGTGCTGCGCGCGCCTTTTCCGGGGATAACGCACCAGTTCGTTGATGCGCGCGCAGCACGCCCTACAGCAAGGGCTGAATAGTTACCCCTACCCTTACCGGGTAGCAGGGACAGGGATTGGCTTTTTCGCGCCGATTTCCGTCACCATCACGTCAACACCGTTTTTCCTTAATCGCGACCTGATGGTATTGACGCTCGCCATCTGTGTAAACGGTCCCATTTTGACGCGATGCCACGTTACATCACCGACTTTGGCTTTTTCGACCTTGGATTCGATACCCATTAACGCAAGCTTGGCCCTTAATTGATCGGCTTCCTTAAAGGTCTTGAAAGAACCGGCCTGCATGATGTACCGGCTTTCCTTGGCTTTACCTACGCGCTCCTCGCGGGTGCGCGTTTTGATCTCATACTCGGGAACGACGACTTCCTTGTCGGGCAAAATAGTATAAAACTCAAAGTGCGGCGGCTTGGGTTTGTTATCCGCTTTTGTTTCCTGCTTATCCGCTACGCCGGGTTTTTTAGGGTCCGTTTTTGCTGGTTTATGTTCCGATGTTTCGGCCTGGCGAATTTCTTCGGAAGGGCCCGTCATGCGCAAATAAGCCAGGAAGACTACAAACAGGATAATCAAGGCCGTAATCAGCATCCATTTCCATATGCCGATATTGTGCCGCGGACTGCTTTTTGAGCGGCGTTGCCCCCTGTTTTTGTAATCTTTAGCCATGGTTCACATCGATTCAGGTGTATGGATATTCAGCAGGCCTAAGCCATTTGCCAAAACCTGCTTTACCGCGCAAATTAAATTGAGCCTGGCATCGCGCACCGCAGCCTCCTCGACCAGGAATTGGTGTGCGTTGTAATAGGTATGGAACTCATTGGCCAGCTCACGCAAATACTGGATCAACTGGTGCGGTTCGTACTGCAATGCCGCGCGTTCCAGCGTTTCAGGATAGCGCGCCAATGTGCCTATTAACTGCACTTCATGCTCTTCGGTCAAGCGGGACAGGTTGTCCATGCCTAATAGCACATTTCTTTCCCAACCTTTTTCATCGAGTTGGCGCAATACGCTGCAAACCCTGGCATAGGCGTATTGTACATAAAACACCGGATTTTCATTTGATCTTGAGGTCGCGAGTTTCAGGTCAAAATCCATATGTTGTTCAGACCTGCGCATCACATAAAAGAAGCGCGCCGCATCCTTGCCGACTTCGTTGCGCAATTGCCGTAATGTGACAAACTCGCCGGAACGCGTAGACATCTGCACTTTTTCGTCGCCGCGCCACAAGGTCGCAAATTGCACCAGCAATACGCTAAGCCTTGACTCATCGGCGCCCAGCGCCTTAATTGCCGCCCTGACCCTGGGGATGTAGCCGTGATGATCAGCGCCCCAAATGTCGATAATCTGGTCAAAACCGCGATCCAGTTTATTCATATGGTAGGCAATATCCGACGCAAAATACGTGTATTGGCCGTTTTCGCGCACGACCACGCGGTCTTTTTCATCGCCTAGCACACTGGATGCAAACCAAAGCGCGCCATCTTGCTCATAAAGATGGCCGGATGCACGCAAGCGTTCCAGCGCTTTTTCGACGGAACCGTCGTCCATTAATTGACGCTCGGAAAACCATTCCTGGTAATCCACGCCGAACTCATGCAAATCACTTTTAATGTCATCCAGGATATTATTCAGGCCTACCTGGAAAAAATCCCGGTACAACGAGGCCCCCAGCAGGGTTTTCGCGCGCATGATCAAGGCATCGATATGGGTTTCCTTATCGCCGCCTTGGGGTTCGTCCGCCGGTATATCTTCCTGCACCAGCGCGGCAGGCCTGCGGTATTCATTGCCGGCGCTTTTATGGATGTCCAGCGCAATTTCGCGGACATAGTCGCCGCGATAGCCGTTACTCGGAAACACGACAATCTCGCCGCATTCTTCGAGGTATCTCAACCAGATACTGGTCGCGAGTATATCCATTTGCCGACCGGCATCATTGACATAATATTCGCGGTGCACATCAAAACCGACCGCTTTTAATAAATCGGCAAGCACCGAGCCGTAAGCCGCGCCGCGCCCATGACCGACATGTAGCGGGCCGGTCGGGTTGGCTGACACAAATTCGACCTGGACTTTTTTACCCTCGCCTACGCGGCTTAGGCCGAATTCGGAC
>SCST01000887.1 GCA_004299465.1 Methylovulum sp.
CCTGCATGGTGACTATCATGGTCTCTGCGCCCGGCTCCATGCTTCTTGCAACAACACAGTCAACAGGGATATAAAACTTTACTCCCCTGTCCTGCGCCTTTTTTCTGATTTTATTTGCAAACTCCAGCATGCCCTCTTCTACCATGGAATCTCCAACCTCATAGCCCATTGCCTTTATAAATGTAAAGGCCATGCCGCCGCCGATTATTACCTTGTCAACCTTTTCGCCAAGATTTTCTATTACGCCTATTTTTCCAGAAACCTTTGCGCCGCCGAGTACAGCAACAAATGGCCGCACAGGGTTTGCAACTGCGCCCTCAAGATAATCAATCTCCTTTTTCATCAAAAATCCTGCAACAGAAACAGGAACAAACTTGGTAATGCCTGCTATAGAGGCATGGCTCCTGTGCGCAGCGCCAAAGGCGTCGTTTACATAAATATCAGCAAGCTTAGAAAGCGCCTTTGAGAATGCCTCTTCATTTGACTCCTCACCCGGATGGAATCTAAGATTCTCAAGGAGAACAACATCGCCCGGCTTCATCTTTGAAACAATATCCTCTACCTCTTTGCCAATACAGTCATTTGCAAATATAACCTCTTTATCAAGAAGCCTCTTTAGCCTCTTTGCAACCGGCGCAAGGCTGAACTGCTCAACCCTCTTTCCTTTCGGCCTTCCGAGATGGGAGCATAAAATAACCTTTGCGCCCTCATCTATTGCGTGATTTATTGTAGGCAGCGTGTATCTTATCCTTGTATCATCAGTTATATTTTGATTGCCGTTTAAAGGGACATTAAAATCCGCCCGTATAAAAACCCGCTTCCCTTTAACATCTACATCTTCAATTGTCATCTTGTTGTTCAGATACATCTTTATAATCCCTTCTTCCCAATATACAGAATCAGATCCCTCAGCCTTGATGAATACCCCCATTCATTGTCATACCATGAGATGACCTTTACCATCCTCTTTTCAATTACCTTTGTAAGATTAGCGTCAACTATGGATGAATTTGGATTATTGTTAAAATCTACTGATACAAGCTCCTCGTCTGAGTATGATAGTATGCCCTTTAACGGGCCTTCAGCAGCCTTTTTTAATGCAGCCTTTACCTCATCCTCTGTAACATCCTTTTCCACCTCGCATACAAAATCAACAACAGAGACGTTTGCTGTCGGAACCCTGATGGCCATGCCGTCCACCTTGCCTTTTAATGACGGGAGGACAAGACCGACTGCCTTTGCAGCGCCTGTTGTTGTGGGTATCATGGATACTGCCGCTGCCCTTGCACGGCGAAGGTCTTTGTGCGGAAGGTCAAGTATCCTCTGGTCATTTGTGTATGAGTGGATGGTTGTCATCAGGCCGCGCTTTATTCCGAAATTATCAAGGAGCACCTTTGCAACCGGCGCAAGGCAGTTTGTTGTGCATGAGGCATTGGA
>SCST01000886.1 GCA_004299465.1 Methylovulum sp.
GATAAAATTACTTTTACCCGCGCCATTAGCTCCGATCAGCACATTCAAATTGGTCAGCGGAAAATTCAATAATTCCCGTATCGACTTGTAACCGCTGATGGATAGTGACTGAACGCTGGACATTACGATTTACTGTTGATTGTGTTGGATAAATTCAATCTGAATCCCGCAACACCACAGGTATATTCACTTCCGTGACCTTCAACCCATAATGAATGCCGGGAACAACAATTGTTTCATTTTTAAACGCCTGTAAAGCCATTTTAGCCAAGTCCACACCCGCCAGACACGCCATGCCGAAACCTCCAGAAGGGCGCGGGTTGATTTCCAGCAAGCGCACGCCATGCCTGCCTTCCTTGAACTGGATATTGAAGATGCCGTTCAGCCGGTAATGCGCGCTTAATCTCGTCACCATGCCATGAATGTCGGCATTGTTGTCGATGCTTTGCCCGTGTCCTGCCAGTTGCGATTTTCTACGCTGCACGGCGCACAGCAACTCACCGTGTCGTCCGACGCAATCAACGCTCCATTCAGGCCCATCCAGGTGCTCCATGACCAGCAAGGTATCGAAGTGCGGCGTATTGACCATACCCTGCCGCAATTCGGCCAGCGGGATCTGGTATTCGACGCCTTTGAGCAACTGGGTGATGCTGTCGCGCTGCGTGTCCAAAATCCGGAAGCCCAGGCCATAAACCGAAACAGCCGGTTTAACGCAAAGCTTTTCATGCTTCAATGACAGCTCTGCTACGGCGTTATCAAAACCATCAAGATCATCGACGGCGATAAAATCCATGACGGTAGCCATATCGGCGGGCAAAGCGCTGTAAAAATCGGCCTTGTTATGCAGTAAAGTCAGCGTGGCGAAATCGGCAACCGACTGGACTTGCGTGCCGACAGCCCGAAACAGGTCGTGGTTCTTGCTGATTAAGGCCGCTTCCATACCCGGCCAAAACAAATCGATGTTGTGCAGACGGCAAAAGTCCACGCACCATTCCAGATAGTCTTGTCCGGTTAATTCGGCAGGCTCAAGATAATATTCGTCAGCCGCCAAAAACGCCGAGGCTGTAGCATGTGTATGCGTGCAGATCAATGTCACTTCGCCAGTCCGTACCGGCTGGC
>SCST01000345.1 GCA_004299465.1 Methylovulum sp.
GATAGAAGAAGTCAGCGAAGCCTTGTTTGCCGAATGGGAAAAAGAACTCAATGAATATACGAACCGGACCTTACGTAACAGCAGCAAGCAGCAGTTGAAAACGGCCAGGCAAAATTATGTCCGGCTGATTAAAGCGATGCACAAGGCCGAAAGTAAAATTCAGCCGGTGCTGGCGGCCTTTAAAGATCAAGTGCTGTATCTCAAACACAATCTCAATGCGCGGGCGATCGCGGCATTACAGCATGAATTTATTGAGATCAGTATTGATATTTCCCAGTTAATCCTGGCGATGGAGCAAATTATTGCCGAAGCCAACCAGTTTGTTGCTGTCCTGGTTGATCAACAAAACCGGGATCAAAAAGCCCTGCCGGGGCGCTGAGCAAGCGATTTCCGGCAAAGAATAGACCCGGACTCGCCAATCTTTTTGTCTATTTGTCGCTTACCGCCTTTCGCGGTCCTTTCCTTATATCGTACACATTGCAAAAAAAAGCTTAGTTAACTCGTAATGCGCCTCTTTTAGCTCCCTGCCCTATCGGCGGCATAAGCTACGGGGATGCCGCGATGCAGATATTGCACGACTGCAAGGGTACAAGACAATACAGGAGCTGTTACCGAGAGTAATACCTGTCCCTACAGTCGTTGAAAATGAATAAAAACCATTCATTCGCAGGTATCGTCTTAGAGTTTGTATAAGACATCATTGGCTTTATCCCTGGGATCTTCTTTTTTGGGACTTTTACGATTGTCCTGCTCTACCCTTTCCCTGCCGAATTTCGTAATCATCTCTTCCCAGCTTGAATACTGTTTATAATTTTGGATACCGGCATCCTTGCGTTGCTGGTAAATCTCTTTTCCTAACGCAATAATTTCTTCAGGTTTTTTGCCGTCAACAACGGTAAGGAATTTACTGTCCTCTTTGTTGGCGTCACGGATCGTCCAGAATGCCACTTCAAACTCAATGCGGTTCTCGGGAAGCAGGCGATTTTTCAGCATTTTTACCGATCTATAAGCGGTTTTGGTGGTATGTCCGTTGATTTCTTGTCCGCTGCTGCACGCTATTAATGCCAGACAGCCAAGAATGATCAGCAGGGTAGATAGTTTTTTCATGAAGATAACCTCGATGTTATTTGCAGGTCTATGCTATGGTGTTTATAGTTATTGTCATTACACGCCAGATCACCAAACAAAGTAAAATGGTCAGTTATTATAACTCCGAGCTAAGTCTAAGCTAATCAATTATGCTGGAATTTATCCAATTATTAAAACAGCGTTATCAAGCGATTTTGGCCCAGCAGCGTAATGAGTCCGGCAGTCTTCAATACCAACAACGGATAGACCAGCTCCTATTGTCCGAAGCGTTTATTCGTAAAGGGCAGCTAATTGACTCAAGGGTCGATTTAAACATCAAGCAGCCCTTACAAATAGCCGTAGTGGGTCCGACCCAGGCCGGCAAAAGCTCGCTGGTTAATGTGCTGCTAAACAGCAACGCGGCAGGCGTGAGCCCCTTGGCCGGCTATACCGTTCATCCGCAAGGCTTTTGCCATCGCGTAAGCCTTGCCGATTGCAGCGGTTTACAACGTTATTTCGGCCGTTTCCAGTGCCTCGATGCCGCACAGTTGACATCGGCCAGGCATGATTGCTATGCATTGACCGAAGTGGCGGATATTTCGCCGTACCTGCCGCCTTGCGTGCTATGGGATACGCCGGACTTTGATTCGATAGATTCGGCCGTCTACCGAGAAGGCGTCATCAGGGCGGTTGCGCTGGCGGATATCATCATTCTCGTGGTCAGTAAGGAAAAATATGCCGACCAATCGGTTTGGGACATGATGGCGATATTGGCTGATTTGCACCAACCCACGATTATTTGTTTGAACAAGCTCAGTGAAGGTTCGGAAGAGATATTGACGAAATCATTGCAGGAAAAATGGCGGCATGCCAGGGCCGATGCCTTTCCTGACGTCGTTCCGCTGTATTACCGGAAGCCTGCGGGCTTACCGTTTTGGCCGCAAGCCAAGCAGGGCTTGCCGACCGATACGCAAAAAAAAGTCAATCATCGAAAGCATGCGCGTGTTGAGCAGGCGCTATTGCAAAAATACTGGCAAAGCTGGCTGGAACCTGTTCTTGAGGAGCATCAAGCGGTAAGAGAATGGGAAAAACTGGTCGATGAACTGGTCAGGCAAGCGCTGGAAAGTTATCAGCGCGATTATCTGCATCATCCGCATCATTATGAAACCTTTCAACAAGCCCTGGCCGAGTTATTGACCTTGCTGGAAATACCGGGCCTGGCCGGTGTGCTGACCGGCGCGCGTAAAGCGCTCACCTGGCCGGTCAGGCAAATCATGAAACTGGGACGAAAACAATGGCATATCGCAGGCAGCAGCCATGAAATCGTGCTATTGAATCAAATCGCCGAACACTTATTGATACAAGCGGTCGACCGCTTGCTTGACAAAACGGAGCAAAGCCAACAGGCGACCTGGTGGAAGGAACTCAGCGCTTTATTGCGTGGCCGGCGGCAGGATATGCTGCGGGACTTTGCCGTTGCGGCAAAAAACTACCATATTTCTTTTCAGCAGGATGTAGAAAAAACCGCGCATCATTTGTACGATAAACTGCAAGAGCAGCCGGTGGTGTTGAACAGCCTCCGCGCGACCAGGGTAACCGCCGATGCCGCCGTTATTGCGCTGACCCTGCATACCGGCGGCATCGGCGTGCATGACCTGGTGATTGCCCCGGCGATGTTGACGGTCACGTCATTATTGACTGAAAGCGCCATCGGCGGTTATATGCATAAAGTCGAGGCGCAATTAAAACAGCAACAATTAAACGAAGTTAAGCAGGCGCTTTTTATCGATAGTATGGCTAAAAAGCTGCTGGGCCTGCCAAGTTACCTACCATCGATTACCCATTTTAATATCTCGCCCGAGCAATTGCGGGCGATTGAACAGCAAGAGAAGCGTCATGGCTTACGATTACTCTGATTTAGCAGAAAACGCCCAACACTGGGCCGAACAGGCCTGCACCGCAGGCTGGATTAGCCCGGATGCGGCGCGGCAACTAACCAACCCGGACCTCAGGTCGCCGGATTCGTTATTCAATAACGGCGCCCGGCCGTTGATCGTCGCCTTTATGGGCGGCAGCGGCGTCGGCAAAAGCACCTTACTCAATCGCCTGGCCGGCAAACCGATTGCCAGGACCGGCATAGAAAGGCCTACGTCGCGCGAAGTCACATTGTTCCATCATCACAGCGTTGCGATACAGCACTTGCCCGAGCAATTGCCGATCACGCAAATCAAAATCGCCCAGCATGAAGAAGAAGCGAAAAAAAATATTATCTGGATAGACATGCCCGATTTTGACAGCACCGAACAAAGCAATAAGCAACTGGTTTTGCAATGGTTGCCGCATATCGATGTGTTGCTTTATGTCGTCAGCCCGGAACGTTACCGCGATGAAAAAGCCTGGCAATTACTGCTTGCCGAAGGTGCGCGGCATGCCTGGCTGTTTGTCTTGAATCAATGGGATAGGGGGCAGATGGAGCAATACGATGATTTTAAGCAGCAGTTGCATAAAGCGGGTTTTTTTGAGCCGGTCATCTATAAGACCGTATGCTCCGAAGACGTGCAGATGGATGAATTTGCGCTATTGGAAGAAACGATAATCTCGCTGGCAACCGGACATATTGTCGAGCAACTGGAACAACGCGGACAGCAGTTGCGTAAAGCGGAATTAAAGCAAAAACTGCAAAGCACCGCGCAATTACTGGGTAGCGAAGCGTCTTTTCTGCAAGTGCGCTTGTTATGGCAGCAGCAATGGCACGAAACCAGCAAACAATTGCAACAAGGCTTTTCATGGCCTATGCAGCAGACTGCGGCGTATTATGCTGAACATGCCGCCGATTTGATCACGCATCCGCAATCAGCCCCTCTTTCGTTATGGGATGCCTGGGCGCAAACCCGTTTTGACGATGCGCTGGATGAATTCATCCTCAGCGTCGACCAGCGGGGCATACCGGCTGCGCCATTTAAATTTGGCTTATCTTCCGTACGTGAAAAAGCCGCCAAAATCATCCAGGCGCAAACCGAATTGGCGGCCCGCCAAGCCTTGGCTAATCCCGGCAATGCGATGCAACGCGGTTTCCTTAAAGGCATGCGGGCATGTGAAATTTTCCTGCCGCTAGCGGCAATGGCGTGGGTAGGCAGCCAGGTGTTTACCGGTTATTACTACAGCAATATGACCAGCACACATTATTTAGGCGTGGATTTCGCCATCCATAGCAGCTTGTTGATCGCATTGACCTGGTTAACGCCGTATTTTATTTTGAAAAAAGTCCAACCGTCGCTGAAAAAGAGCGCATTAAAAGGCTTGCATAAGGGTTTAATACAGGCGCTGAATTTGATCGACAGCGAGGTTGCCGCGCTTGTTGAAACGATTAGTCTTGAACATGCCGGGCAACTGAAACAACTGGCTGGCATCGTTGATCAATGCAGTAGCAATGGGATTGAACCTCGTTTGCTTATCGACAGCAATAGCCCGTTAACGCGGATGCTGGTCAATTGATATGGATAATCGGGATATTCGCTGGCAACAACGCTTCAGGCAATTTGAAAAAGCCTTTGCATTATTGCAGGCGGCGATTGCCATAAATAAGCCGTCGGTGGTTGAGCGGGCGGGATTGATCCAGTTTTTTGAAATGGCGTTTGAATTGGCGTGGAAATTACTCAAGGATTTTGAAGAAGCCGAAGGTTTTTCGGTTAAAAGCCCCAGGGATGCTATTAAACAGGCGTTCCAGGCCGGCATTATCAATCAGGGGCATCAGTGGATGGATGCTCTCGAAGATCGAAATTTAACGACGCATACTTATAACGAACAAACCGCTCTTGCCGTGGAAGACAAAATACGCACCCGCTATTTTCCCTGTTTAGAGGAACTGCACCGGGACTTTAAATGCAAGGTGCCGGATTAAATGGCTCATGGTTTGTCCGACCGGGATTTGGCGTTGATTACCGAAGCCATCCAGGCCTTTCCCGCCATTACCCAGGCGGTATTGTTCGGTTCGCGCGCCAAAGGCACACATAAAACCGGTTCCGATGTTGATTTGGCCGTTAAAGGTGAAGCCGTTACTTATGAAACAGTCATCCGCTTGTCAGAAACTTTAAATGAAGAAAAACCTCTGCCTTATTATTTTGATGTGCTGGATTATGCGCGCATTACCGAACCACGATTAATCGAGCATATCGATCGTGTCGGCATGGTGCTTTATGAGCAACACAAAACTCGCGGATAGCCCGGTATAAAGCGCCTGCTCAGGCCTTGTCTTTACATGAATAGACTCCTCCGCACAGACGAGGCCTTAACACTTCGTAACTATTCAGCCCCCTGCTGTAGGGCGTGCTGCGCGCGCCAAACGGACTGGCACGTTATCCACGCGCCGGAAAAGGCGCGCGCGGCACGCCCTACGCGTCAGGCAAGGCTCTGAACAGTTACAACACTTCATGGTACAAAACT
>SCST01000888.1 GCA_004299465.1 Methylovulum sp.
ATGGGACGGAAATTGGTATCGAGCTATCACGCGAAGAAATGGCCGAAATGATTGGCACCACGCAAGAAACCGTAATTCGCCTCTTGTCGGATTTTAAAGATAAGAAAGTTTTGTTGGTCGATGGCCGCCGCATCGTGGTTATGGATGCCAAGCCCTTGCTCCAATTGACACATTCTATCGTGTGATATGATATATGTCATGTCTCGCCCAACAGATAACTGACATTCCGTGACGACATTTGAAATTCCCGAGCCCCCTGCATGACGGGGGCCGATGCGGCGCCGAAAGCGCACGGCATCCGGGCATCTCGCCGGTGCGAGATGCCTCCCGAAATCCTGCGGCAAGCACAGGCTTTGCCTGTGCGCGCAGCAAAGTCGTCAGACTTTGCTGAGTATGGACATGCAGGATGGACTTGGAAAGGGATCTATGCTCGTCGATTCGTTTGGACGGCGCATGGAGACGTTGCGTCTCTCTGTGACCGACCGCTGCAATTTTCGTTGTCGCTATTGTATGCCTCCGGAAGGTCTTCCGTGGATTCCCACGGCGCGTTATATATCGTTCGATCAAATTGAAACCGTTGCACGCGCTTTTTTGGAATTGGGTGGGAGCAAACTGCGTGTCACCGGCGGTGAACCATTATTGCGTCCGGGTATAGAAGACTTGGTGCAGCGATTATCTCGCCTGCCAGGGCTTCACTCATTGGGAATTACCACTAATGGGTCCATGTTAAAAGCAAAGGCCAAAGACCTGTGGGACGCGGGTCTGCGGTCAATGAATATCAGTTTTGATTCCTTGAATCCTTGCAAATTTGAATGGATCAGTCTGAGCAATTCATTTGCCGCAGTTTGGGATGGCCTGCATGAGGCCTTGCGCCTGGGGTTTAAGATCAAGATCAATACCGTGGTGCTCAAGGGAATCACCGAGCGAGAGGTGGTCGACTTGGTGGAGCTGGCCACTCGCCACCACATCGAGATTCGCTTTATTGAGTTTATGCCACTCTGCGGCACGGGATGGCGTCCGGAACTGGGGTTTCCCATTCAAACTATTCGGGAGTGGATTGAGGCGCGGTGGTCGCTACGTGCGATTCCGCGGGGCAGTGCCCCGGCACAGTCCTATCACATTGAAGGCACGTCTGCGCGGGTGGGATTTATTGCGTCACTCTCGGAGCCATTCTGCGACCGATGTTCTCGGATCCGTATGAGTGCCGATGGGATTATTCGGCCGTGTTTGTTTTCGAAGATGGGAACCGATATTAAGCCATATTTAAAT
>SCST01000346.1 GCA_004299465.1 Methylovulum sp.
ATCAAATTATATCAATTCGTAATGCTACATTGTGTTGATTAATTTCAACCCTGGCGGTAACGCCTCACCAAGCAATTGCTTTTCTTCTTTTTCATCCAGCTCTTTGACTTGCCCCACCAATACCATCCATGATAACGGCGCTTTACTCATTTTAAGTTTAGTGATGACTTTATCCCGCATGCCTTCCTCAATATCCCTGCTCCGATCCCCGCTCATCCTCGCAAGCAGTGTGGCGGCAAACCCGATATGGGGGGATTTTTTCCAATCTTCGGAGAGCATAAGCGTCAACCAGTCACAGGCGACATCCGCAGAAATCACATTATGACTACTGCCGTGAAAAGGCACCCTGGCGCCGATACGTCCCACCGCCCACCAAGTCTGGTCGGGTTCACTTACCTTTTGCAAGCGTTTTAACAACCACATTCCCAATTGTATTTTCTTTGCGGCAGGCAAACGCTCCAATACCGCCGCAAGCCGCACAATCTCTTCGTAACCACGGGTTTTGATTTGCTTCGCTATACCCGGCTGCCGCGCAGCGGAGGGATCGATGTATTTGGCAATATCGGTAAAAATATGCTCCTGCGCCTCTGCATCGAGGCCGCCGGCAATACGTCGCCATAACGTCCACCATTCCGTCCAGTTCTGGGTTTCATTGACAAACTGGATGCCGTGCGGATAAGTTTTCCAGAGTTGCTCAACACGCCAGTCATCGAGAGGGTAACCAAAACCGGGGCGCAAACAAAAACCCGCCAGACTTAGCCAGACTCTTTCATGATGAATCGAGCGACGGTGGTATTTAGCGCCTTCCAATAACAACGCAAACATTGCCCTTAGCAACGACGACTCCCATTCAGCGCGGGGATTGCCGATGATTTTTTCAAGATCGGCGCGCAGGTTTTTGACCGCATTCGGATCAGCCTGACGAGATTTTGCGCCAAAAACCGCCTGTATTTTTTCTTCGATAAATTGCAATTTCTGCGCAGGCAACCCTGCCCCGGCCAGCGCGCCGGCACGGCCTTTTTTCCTGATCTGGAATTCAACATTCCAGCGCTGCCGGCTATCCGCAACAGCAACACATTGAATTTTCAGCGTCCCGATTTCCGTCTGCGTTACCGCCAATTGCACGGTCACTTCAGCATTCGTTTTATTAACATCGCCTGCATTGCCTTGCTGATGATCAAACGCAACAGCCAATGGCGGCAGGGAATGGAACTGGTCGTTAATTTCGACGATGTCGCCGGGCTTGAACTCGCTGTCACCCGTTATTGAAGCCAAATGGAAACGCACCGGCACACCCAATCGCAACGCAAATTGCCGGCCTGCCAGAATAACTTCGTCACCTTCCTCACTGCCCCTGGGCAAAATACAAACGCCTTGCGGGTCCTCAGCATCCGTATCGATCAACAAAAAATAGCTTCGCGCCGCGCCACCGCCGATTTTAAGCCGCTGCCCGCGCCGCGCCAGCGCATAGCTGACCGCACCGAATGCCACCGCCAGTTCGGGATGCCGGTTTTCAAGCAATACCGGCGCACCGGAACGCCATGAGGCGATTAAATCCTGCATCCTTTGTGTAATCGGCTGGCTGCGAAAAACGCCGCCATTGAGCAATAGCGCATCGGGCACACCGCTTTCGCCATGCAAGGCTTCCTGCGACACCGTTTTATGCTGCTTTAAAAATGCGGCAATATGCTTACTGACCGCAGGCTCAGCCGTATAAGGCAAACCGAACTCAACAACCCCACTGCGTTTTCTGCCGGGCAACTCGTCCAGCCCCGATAAAGGAAAAAAACCATCCAGTGCAATATGCCGGACTTCTTCGCGGCTCAGCTCAACCGAACGCGAACCGCCTATCAATTTAGAGCCGCCACCCAATAACGTGACACCGATATGTTCAGGCGCATCATCTGCCAGCAAACGCTCTTTAGCGATCCGGCATTGCTCGATCAACTGCGATAATTCGGCCGTAGACAAGCGTTTTTCATTCGCCGTCAACCGGCTTTCAGCGAGATGAGCCAAAGCCAGGTCGATATTATCGCCACCCAGCATTAAATGGTCGCCGACACCGATGCGGGTCAATTTAGGCTCGCGCTCGCCATGTTCGACTTTAATCAGCGTTAAATCGGTAGTGCCTCCACCGACATCGCATATCAGCATTAAATGCACATTCGCCAAGGCTTGCTGGAGATGGCCGGCATTACGCCGCAACCAGTCGTAACAAACCGCCTGCGGTTCTTCCAGCAAGCGCACCTGATTAAGCCCTGCGATGCTCGCCGCTTCCAGTGTCAGCGACCTGGCGGCCTCGTCAAATGAAGCCGGCACGGTGATGACAAGCTCCTGTTTTTCCAAAGGCGCATCAGGATGGCTATGCCGCCAGACAGTGCGGATATGCTCCAGGTAGCTGGCGCTCGCATCAATCGGCGAAACCTTGTCGATATCGTCGTTACTGCCCCAGGGCAAAATCTCCGCACTATGATCAACTGACGGATGCGACAACCAGCTTTTGGCGCTGGTAACGAAGCGCCCCTTGCTTTTTGCGCCCAAAACCCTCGCCGCTTCGCCGATCACAGCCCGGTCACCGGCCGGCGAAAAACTGACATCCCCCTCCGATAATTCGCCGGCAGCAGGATGATAGCGCACGGACGGCAACAAAGGCCTGGCCGCCACTTGTCCCGGCGCGACCAGTTGCTCGATTTGGAAAATATGAATATCGGCATCGGTTTCAAGCTTCGCGTAAGCCACTACGGTATGCGTTGTTCCCAGATCGATACCGACTAAATACTGTGGGGATTGATTTTGCACGATAAGATTATTTCAATGTAATGTTCAGCACGGCACCGCCTGCTCTTCCTGGTGGTTATCATACCGTCGCCGGCAATTTTCAGGCAAGCACGATAACGTGAATCTTTGCTGCACACCGTTTTTCATGATTGACTTGCGGAATAATACCGTTAAGTTAAATACCCTGACATTTCCATACTGAATATAAGCTTTTTGATCTTGACTAAAGAACCAAGAAAGACTTGGCAACGCTATTCAGTTAAAATACCCATTAAAAATGATCCGTTTCATCTAACGGCGCCAATTCGTCAATCGTGTGTTTTTCCGAGGATATCCTATGCAAAAAAATCTTCTTGCCTTTACAGGGAGCGCCATGTTGCTCCTTAACGCTTCATTGAGCCAGGCGACCACTGACTTACCGCCTACAGCTAAGGTTGACATGGGGCCGGTAGAAGAAGTCTGCTCTGACTTTACTCCACCGGAATGGCGCAAGGAGCAAGTGATTGACGGCGTCACGATACAGGCATCGCACTTGTGCACCCCTGATAATCCCGCAGATATTGCCGCCTTTGTCAAAGGCACCAACAATATTTCAATGGATACATTGATGCAGACGCAGCTTGCCGCAGATGCCATCACCATGACAGATGACGTCGATGGCGACGGCGATCCCGATAAAATCATTATCAAACTCGAAGTTGCCGAGCTCAATGGCCATTCACCTGACATGAAGGACCCGACCACCACCTTCGACATAGCACCGGGCATACAGCCGACTTTTTGGGTTTTTGCCCCAAAAACCCGCGATATGTCCACGCTAAGCATTTACGAGCCGATAGCCAATCCATTGCTGCGTGTACCGTCGCCGGTCATCCGTGTCGAACAGGATGATATTGTCTGGATAGTGCTGGAGAATACGCATTATTTACCGCATTCGATACACTTGCACGGCATAGACCACCCCTTCATGGACCATAGCGGCAGCGGTAATGACGGCGTAGGGCAAACCAGCAACATGGATACGATGCCGGGAGAAAGCAAGACCTATGTCATCAAGCCGCGCCAGCCCGGCACGATGTATTATCACTGCCATGTGCAACCGCACACCCACATTCCGATGGGCCTGCAAGGTATTTTTGTCGTCGAGGAAAATCGCCCCAACAATTGGGTGCAGGCACTGAACGTCGGTGCCGGCCAGGTTCGCCATCCATCGGTAGCGGTTAGCGAAAAATACGACCGGGAATATGATTTGCATTATCAATCGGCAGATAAAGAATTACATGATGTGGTTGCAAGATCAGCTAATGATCCGCGCCTGATTGCCAAACACATGAACATGGAATATGACATCACCGACGCTACGGATGATTATTTTATGCTCAATGGCCGCTCTTTCCCTTACACATTAAGGGAGTCGCTCATTGAAATGGAACAGGATAAGAAGGTCAAACTGCGTATATTGAACGGCCATACCGAAGACCTGGCCCTGCATATTCACGGTCACAAGCCGACCATCACGCATTATGACGGCGTTGATAACGGACCAAGCTCGTATATCACCCGCGATGTGCACGGCATGACACCGGCGCAACGCATCGACCTGGAATTGAGTGGCGTTGATGACGGCCTGCACAGTTTTGGACAAGGCATCTGGATGTTCCACGACCATGTTGAAAAATCATTTACAACCAATGGCACAGGCGAAGGCGGCGATATAAGCCTGGTGGTTTATAAAGATTTTCTCGATGAAAAAGGCATCCCAAAAGCGCACGGCATGAGCCTGGCGCCGTATTTTACAAAGGCTTTCTGGCAAAAAAATTACCCGGTCTGGCAAGATTATGATGCATGGCGCAGTCTCGGATTACCCGACCTGAACGCGGATTACCAACCTTCTAAAGTAGCCGTGCAAAATATTCCCGTCAAAAAGACCGCGGCGTCTGATGCGGAACGGCAAGGCTCTGTCATGGGCAAGCTGTTTTACGGCTTACTGTTGGGCTTATTAAGCTACCTGGCGGTGACCAAACGGCGTTCGATTTATGGTTACGCGGTTAACGCCTATGATTATGCGCTTAAATTGATAAAGAAATAAAAGCTCAAGGTGCCGCCTACCCAACGGGCATGGCGGCACCTTGGTTAATCACTCGCGAATCACATCCACAGCCAAGTTCTTCAATCAGGCCAAGCATCAAAAATCGTAGCTTAAGCCCAGATCATAACCTTCCAAATCATTGGAATTTTCGATACTGAAAATATATTTTCCGCTAAACGATAAAGCGTCTGCGAGACCAAAGGTAACGGTGTCCAGCCATTTCACCTTGCCTAGCGTATCGATTTGAAAGCCGATTTCATTGTACTGGCTGGCAAAAACCCTGGAACCAAAAAATTCAGTGTCCGTGAAAAAGCCTTTGAGTTTTAGTTTATGGTCGAGAACCTCAAAAGGCAGCACTTTACTAACAAAAAAACCGTTTTTAAGCACATAGCTGCTGATATCAGGATCCGAATTAATATCGGAGACATTTAACGGCAAGGTCTTGTAAAAGCCAAACATATTCGCAACGGAAAAAGTGTATTCATTGACATTAAACTGGTAATCACTGGTCAACGAACTGGAAAGAATCTGTCCCAAACTGACCAGGTCCGGAGAACCGATAACGCCATAACTCACACTAGGCGTTAAATACCAGTTATCGGAAAGAGGATGCCGGTAGCCTACTCCCAATCCTCCTTGATACGACGACGCTTCGCCAATGGTCACATAGTTAAACTGGCCGTTGACGAGCAATTGTTTGCGCGGATCGTTAGAATCGATGCCGAAGGCTTTGCTGACAGGCACATTGATAACGGAAATATCAAAACCGCCCTGCCGGTATGTCCCCCCGCCCACACCTACCGCAAAAGGACTCTGCCGCGTACTACTGGCGCCAGGGCTTGCGGCGGCCGACCCTAATTTAAAATCGTTGGCAACCATCTGTCCCTGTAAACTGCTCGGGTTTCCAGCTAATGGCTCCGTCGGCGAAGTGGCAATCAGTTCCTTCGTTATTTTAGTCAACGAACCGTCTATGTTTTTACGTAAATAATTTTCCAATGCCGTGGCGCTTTTGGTCCGGGTTGCTCCTTGAAAAGTTTCATGAATACCCAGTTTCGGGACATCAAAGGTCAGCTTCGTGCTCCCTAATTCGGGAAAAGCGGTATTGAAGGGCATGCCCCTAAAGTTGGATACAGCCGCCATAGTAGAACGAGTATCCGAATAGTTTGAAAAACTCTGGTCAAGCACCGTGGACTTGAATTGATCAAACAAGTCCTGCCCTACATCAAAATTAAAAGATTCCGTTTGTGTTTCCCCTTTGCCTTCTACAGTAATGGTCGTTTGGAAAACCTCAGAAAATGCACAGAGGGGCATTAATGCCAAAGTCAAGGAGGCCGTTATTTTTTTCATAGTATTTATCGCCTTTCGCTTACCGATATTTGAGAACCGTATCACTATTTAATAGTACGCGACTAAAGAATAGTAGATACCCAAGAATTCAGCAAGCTTGTGAACGAATCAAATACGGGACTTTTTCATCTTTAAGAAATAACAGCTGAAACAGGAAATGCCGGAGCATTAAGCAATACTGGATCAGAAAGCGCTGAATGAAAATAAGACCCATCCGGAAACACAGGAATATCCAGGGCATGGCGCAGGCCGCCATGGATCATGTGAAAATGCGTAAACCTGTCGCTAAAATACCGGCCGGCAAGCCTTTGGGTGTGATGGATTTTTATCGCAGGACGCCTTGATAGCCTTCACCGACAACCCAGGCAGGTATGCCGTCGTAAGCGCTTGATTCCAGCCCCTATACGACTTACACGACATTTAAATTTTCATCGTCATACAAACGTGATTTTTTCCAGCCGACAAATTTCTCGTCGTGAAATTCAAGATCGTTATCTATCGCATATTCGTAACAACTCCTGAACAGTTTAGCGGTGCGGAAGGCATGCAATTCATCATCGGCGCTCACTTTTTCCACATTGCCGACCTGGAATGTCTTATTTCTTGCCTTGCCGTTACAAACCCAAAAAACGGTATAACACAAATAGCTTTTGTCCTTGCGATGATCAAATTTGACCGTCCTGGATACGCCGGTCACACCCGTAGTCGTCTTGTTTTTAGGCGGCTTGAGGAAACGTGTCTTACTGCCTTTTAAAACAACAAGCATCTGGTCGCGCCAGGTAATCGCCGCTTGCAGGGATTTGCCTTTGTTACCCCATAATTTATGTGAAAAATAGCGACTACTCTCTTTACCGCGCCTTACTATACGCACCTGAAAGCCAAACACGTCCGGCTCGGTAATATGTTTATTTTTTTCCATAGATTAATCCTCCACAAGAATTACATTGATAAAACTAGCGGCAAGGTTGTACCGCTAATTTATAATATCCTAATACCGCTTATTTTGTAACCTAATTGTAATAAATTATCGCTAAAGCCCATACAAAAGCAAGCAAAAAATAACAACACTGGACAATTCCCGACTAATCTAGTGTAGAATAACGCCGATACCACTGCCACAGTGGTTGATTCAAGCCAATAATACTTTGTTTTTCAATAACCTGGAGATAATCAATGAGCGTATTAGTCGGTAAACAAGCACCTGATTTTACAGTGCCTGCAGTTTTAGGCGACGGTCAAATAGTTGACTCATTCAGCTTCTCGGAAGCCACCAGCGGTAAATATGCTGTCGTATTTTTCTATCCATTGGATTTCACATTTGTTTGCCCCAGCGAACTGATCGCGCTGGATCACCGCATGGATGAATTCAAGAGCCGTGGCGTTGAAGTCATTGCCGTGTCGATAGACTCGCATTTCACCCACAATGCCTGGCGCAATACCCCTGTCAACAAAGGCGGCATAGGCGCTGTGCGTTATACAATGGCCGCCGATATAGCTCACTCAATCTGCAAAGATTATGATGTTGAAGCCGCAGCCCCTGCCGTTGCTTACCGCGGCACCTTCCTGATAGACCGTAGCGGTATGGTTCGGCACCAAGTTGTCAATGACCTGCCGTTAGGCCGTAACATGGACGAGTTGTTACGCATGATCGATGCCTTACAATTCCATGAAGAGCATGGTGAAGTATGCCCTGCAGGCTGGAATAAAGGCGATGCCGGCATGCATGCAAATCCGGCAGGCGTTGCGGAATACCTGGATAAAAACGCTGACAAGCTATAAGACTGCGCTATATCGAAAACCGAAAAGGCGCGTTGTGCCCGCACAACGCGCCTTTTGTTTATCTATTAATCCGTTTTTTCAGCAAGATCCGCGAGCAATTTTTTCCTGACCAGATAAGCAGCACCTATCGCGCATAAAGCGGGTATCTGCGTGACGATAAAAATAGCAGTAAAATTTTTAGCAAAAAGACTTGCCAAAGCACCGACAACTGTCAGTTTAACCGCCCACCAGGCAATCCAGTACCCCATCAGGCCAATCACCACCCATTTAATCGTTGACTCACCCTTTTCTTTTGCGGTCATATAAAACCATACTATGATGGCAATGCCCGCAGCTTTAGCTAAAAACAACATCTCGACCTCCTTCATTTAATTATTATAAACAACAGCGTGCCATGATATTCCATAACAAACCATTATTACATCCTTTTTAATAGCGGAAAAACGTATGGACAAACCCGCATCCGAGCATCTGCCGCCACTGCAACCCGCACCATGACGCCTGTAGATTTTCAACAAAGCATCCTGGCCTGGTTTGACCAACACGGCCGCAAAGACCTGCCTTGGCAGCAAGACATAACACCTTATCGCGTATGGCTCTCTGAAACCATGCTGCAACAAACGCAAGTGAGCACCGTCATCCCTTATTTTAAGGCCTTTACAGAAAAATTCCCGGCACTGGAGTATCTGGCAAACGCGCCTGTTGATGAGGTATTGCATCGCTGGTCCGGCTTAGGCTATTACGCACGCGCCCGCAACCTGCATAAAGCCGCGCAGCAAATCGTTAAACAGGGGTATTTTCCCGATAACTTGCCTGAACTGATCGCCTTACCCGGTATAGGGCAATCGACGGCGGGCGCTATCCTGAGCATCGCCTTCAACAAAAGCCACCCGATTCTTGACGGTAATGTCAAACGGGTTTTAACACGCTTCAACGCGATTTCCGGCTGGCCCGGAAACAGCCGAACCAATAAACAACTATGGGAGATCAGCACGCGACTGACACCGACAGAACGCGTCGCTGACTATACCCAGGCGATGATGGATTTGGGGGCAACCCTTTGCACACGCCGCAATCCGGCCTGTAATGCCTGTCCCGTCAATACGCACTGCAAAGCCGGAATCAGCAATACGGTCTTTGCATACCCAAGCCCCAAACCCGCTAAAACCTTGCCGACAAAACAGTTGTATTTGCTATTGCTGACAGACCAAGATAAGCGGGTATTACTGGAAAAAAGACCGCCTACCGGCATCTGGGGAGGGCTATGGAGCCTGCCGGAATTTGCCGGCATTGAAGAAGCAAACTATTGGTGCCTCAAGCAAAACCTGCCCATAATCAGTCAACGCGCATTAAAAACGAGGCGCCATACATTTTCCCATTACCACCTGGACTACACGCCATTTTGCATACAAACCGAAAACCCTAAAAATATTGTGATGGAAGCCGGTTTATCTGTCTGGTATAACGCTCAACAAATTAACGGCCTGGGCTTGGCGGCACCCATTAAAATGCTGCTGCAAGCGCTAAACAACGAGGATAATGAGGGCAATAATGACTAGATTAATATACTGCGTAAAACTGGGCAAAGAAGCCGAAGGCCTTGATGCTCCGCCATTTCCAGGTGAACAAGGCAAGGAAATCTATGAAAAAATCTCCAAGCAAGCCTGGCAGGACTGGCTGAGCAGGCAAACCATGCTGATTAACGAAAACAGGCTGGCCAGCTTTGACCTCAAAGCCCGCGCTTATTTGGCGGAAGAGCGAAACAAGTTTTTGTTTGAAGGGAATAATGAAATGCCCGCGGGCTATGTACCACCGAATATCTGATTGCCGCACCTTACGGCAACCCGGTTTTTAGTTTTTCCCGCTCAAGCAGCGCGCCGTACCGGTTCACAAGCACGGCGCCGCTTTACGACTATAGGTCTAAGGGATTATCAGGGTCTATGCCGTCCATAAAAGGCTTGCGCCTATCCTGGTCGGTCAATTGATAGACTTTGCCCAACCAATTGTTGAATACGGCTTTTGCCGTATCCCGCCAGGTATTATCAAGATGTTCCAGCACCAAATGTTCGGGAAATTTATCCAGTTCCCGGCCGGTTTGCCTGGCTGCGCGCACATGTTGCTCATAATCTGCAAAAATCCGCTGGACTGTATCGTTAAAATAATGATCAGGGAACGGCGGATAATCGGCCAGTTCGGATTGGTAAAAACGCATCACTTCGCGTTTATATTCTTTCAACAGGCTGATGTCATCGTATTCAGGATGTCCCTGAAAAAACACGATACGAAAGCCATCCTCGCTGACGGCCAGATGCACGCCGGCCTCCTTACTGGCAGCCAGGATTTTTAGGCCATGCCTTTCCATATCGCTTTGGAATATCTCATTAAAGCGCGAATGCGGAACATCAAAACGGGTATTGATTTCGGCAACCAGGGGATGGCTATGGTCTATTACTTTATGGGCGAACACGCCCCAGCGTTTGGCCGGCAAACGAGTGCGCGCGATACCGTAGCGGTATTGAATAATCGCATGGGTGGCCAGGCATGAACACAATACCGATGCGACATTTTCCCTGGCCCACGAAAACACTTCAGTCAACGGTCGCCAAAAATCTTCTTCGGGAAGACTTTCGCGCGTGACATTAGCGCCGCTGATAATCAACGCATCCAGGCCGTCCTGCTTGATTTTTTCAAAGGGTTCGTAATATTTGTCGATATGCGCCTGTGCCTGCGGGCTTCTGGAGAGACCTTTAACGGTAAAAGGATGGACATGAAACTGTACAATCTGGTTACAGGCGCCCACCAGCCTGAAAAACTGCCGCTCCGTCGCTTCCAATGCCGCATCGGGCATCATATTAAGCAGGCCGATATGTATTTCCCGGATATCCTGGTGACTGGCGCGTTCAGGATCGACTATTTCTTCACCTTCTTCGCGCAGGCGCTCGAATGTGGGCAGGTCAGTATGTGCGACTAAAGGCATAAGCGGTACTCGTGGTCATCATTGCTGCTTGGCAAGCGCATCGGCTATCAGCCTGATGAAATCATCCTCGCATTTAACGGCGGCGGCGTCATTGGCATCGACAATATAGCCGTATTGTTCGGCTATCGCTTCGTAACGCGGCAACCTGGATTTGAATAACTCAGGGAAAACCCAGGAGACAAATTCATCCGGCGGCATCGCGTCGGTGGAAGTGTAGTTTTTCAGCCGCATGAATTCAGCAAGCTTTTCATCGAGAAACGCTTCGCGGTAATACAAAGGCTTGGGATCTGTTTTTGCGCGTTCAATAATGGTCTGCTCCAGCGTTGACGGTATCCTGATGTAGACAATCAGCGTATGCCTCGCCAATGTTTCCAGCACTTCCGGGCTGTCGAGTTCACAAACGCTGCCACCGGCATCGTTGATGAAGTGCTTGTAGCCGTATATGTCCTCGGCCTTATGGATAAAATCGGGCACATCGATCATCGCCGCGACTTCAGCCTGATGATGCAGTTTTTGCCGGCGCTTGAATTCAGGCAGCGAAAGCCCCCCTAAACCGGGATTACCGAGCTTGCCAAGAAAACTCGACACCGCGGCCAAATTATCGACGGTAATTTTACTGCTGATATAAATGGAATCGGACAACAGCAATTCGCGTAAAAAAGGGACGCTGATCGCATGGCGCTTGATATTGTCAAGTATCGGCTCCTTCAGGTATTTAGTGCCTATCCGGTAGTCGCCGGAATAATGGAACCATTTTGCTTTAGGTAATTTATTGGCCAATGTCGTTTTTCCTGCGCCGGACATCGCCAACAAGGTAATACTTTTGGATTGCCAGTCCAAAAATTCCTCGGGACTCATTTTCATGTGAAGTTCCTATTCTTCCAGGTAATCATCGAGATCCATATCCTCGGGATTAGGCTTGTGTTCATCGGTATCCGAATAACCCAGGTCATCGCTTTCAATATCATCAAAAGGCGCGCTCCAGTCCTCGGGGTCTTCGATATAATCAAACGTTGAGTTATACCAGCTGTCATGGTCATATTCGCCTATATCGCCATTAAGATACTGAACCTCAATGGAATCATCATTTTCTTCAATATTGACAATTTTAAATTTCAGGTTGTTTTCTACGTCTTTGTACCAACTGCCTATAATAGGGTCTGCTACGGTGGTCATCTGTGTTACCTCACTGCATTTACGTTTGGATCTGCCCAAAACAGGGCAATAATGGGGAATATTAATTTTCCCATAAGTTCTTGCACTGTCTTCTCATAAAATGGGAGCAAGAACTTATGGGAAAATTAATACCCATTCATAAGTTATTAATTGTTTCATAAATGCTTGCCTCGCACATGGAGCATTTCGCTCAAGTTTTTGGCAAGCACTTATGAAACAATTAATATTATGAGTATCGCTAAAGAAAATACAAAAATATTTTGCGCGGAAAGCCTGCCGTTAACAGGCGCTATTGCGAGCTGCTCTTGTATTAAACATTTTTAGACATATATTGTCCATTATGCTCGATTAATAACCTTGGGACTTATTTTCATGACAAGCGATATAAACAAACGACGCCTATTATTCTGGTTACTTCCTGTTTTACCCATTTATTTAGCATTAGCCCCGGCAAGTCATGCCGCACTGCCGCTTTACGCCAACGGCCAGGCTTTGCCTTCCCTGGCCCCCATGCTTGAACGCAGCATGCCAGCGGTCGTGAATATCTCCACATCCACCAATATCCAGGTGAACGACAATCCGTTATTGCAAGACCCCTTTTTCCGGCACTTTTATAACCTGCCCAACCAACCTCGCATGCAGCAGAAAAACAGCCTGGGTTCAGGCGTAATCATCGACAGCGGACAAGGCCTGGTGCTTACCAATAATCACGTCATCGATAAAGCCGACAAGATTACCGTAACGCTAAACGACGGCCGCCAGCTTAATGCCGAATTAGTCGGCACCGACCCGGAAGCCGATGTCGCGATCATCCGCGTGCCTGCCGACCACTTGACCGAATTGCCAATTGCCGACTCCAGCCAGTTGAAAGTCGGTGACTTTGTTGTCGCCATCGGTAACCCTTTCGGCCTCGGACAAACCGTCACCTCCGGCATTATCAGCGCGCTCGGCCGCTCGGGTCTCGGCATAGAAGGCTATGAAGATTTTATCCAGACCGATGCTTCCATCAATCCGGGCAATTCAGGCGGCGCACTGGTTAACTTGCGCGGCGAATTCGTCGGCATGAACACCGCCATTCTTGCGCCTACCGGCGGCAACGTCGGCATAGGCTTTGCGATACCGTCCAATATGGTGCTGTCCATCAAGGAATCGCTGGTCAAGCATGGCGAAGTGCGTCGCGGCCTGCTCGGCATCACGTCGCAG
>SCST01000347.1 GCA_004299465.1 Methylovulum sp.
GCGTAGATTGGCGGTGTGGACAGGTGCATCCCACAGGCGCATCAACTCTTCATCGAATAGACTCAGGGTAATCGAGCAGCCGGCCATATCGATTGATGTCGTATAGTTGCCGACTAAAGAACGCACTATGTTGATACCGCGTTTTTGCCAGAATTGCGCGGCCAGCTCATAAATTAAATACAGTTCCATCAATGGCGTGGCGCCAAAGCCGTTCACATGCAGCAGCACGGATTGATTTTTTTGCGGTTTCAGTTCGTCGTCAATGGCGCCGGCCAGATGTTCGACGATTTCCGTGGCGCTGGCTAGAGGTATTGTCTTACGGCCACGCTCGCCATGAATGCCTACGCCCATTTCCATTTCAGCATCGTTGATGGTAAATGTCGGTTTGCCCAATGCGGGTACGGTGCAGCTGGTCAACGCCACGCCTAATGATGCCGTGGCCAGGTTGACTTTCTCGCCTAAGGCCTTGCAGGTTGCCAAATCGGCGCCTTGTTCCGCGGCCGCGCCAACAATTTTTTCCACTATCAAGGTGCCCGCTACGCCGCGGCGGCCTGTACTGTGCGTTTTTGGAAAAGATACGTCATCATTTACCAGAACCGTTGCATTCGGGTAATCCAGCATTTCAGCAGCGATTTCAAAATTCATCACATCGCCGGCATAATTTTTGACGATGAATAGCACGCCGCCGCCATTTTCAACGGCTTGCGCCGCAGCTAACATTTGATCGGGAGTCGGGGAGGTGAAGATTTGGCCGGGACAGGCGGCGTCCAACATGCCCGAGCCGACAAAGCCGATATGCAAAGGCTCGTGTCCAGAACCGCCGCCGGAAATAACAGCGACTTTCCCTGCTTGGGCCGGTTTTGTGCGGTTAATGAAATGCGGCTGGCTATTCCATTGAACAATATCCGAGTGAGCTTTGGCAAAACCGCCCAGGCTTTCGTCGAGCAGGGTGCCCGGGCTATTGATGAATTTTTTCATTGCGGCCTTCTTCTGTTTTTGTGAGTATTTGTGATGATGGCTTACAAGCCGTTCTTCAATGCATCAGTTATTGCGCTAATATCAGGCATCAGCCATGTGGGCTGGTAGCCTGATACTTTCAGGTCTTCTTCGGTGGAAACACCGGTTAATACCATCAGGCTGCGAATTCCAGTCCGGACAGCGCCGAGAATATCGGTTTCCAGGCGATCACCGATCGCAATGGTTTCGCTGGTATCGGTGCCGAGCAGCGCCATCGCCTGCTGGTAGATGATAGGTTCCGGCTTGCCGATAATAGTCGGTGTCACGCCGGTGGCTACCTGTAACGCCGCCAGAATTGCACCATTGCCGTGAGTGATCCCGTGCTCTGTCGGCAGCGTGGTGTCGGCATTGGTGCCAATGAACTTTGCCCCGGCGCGAATATTGAGCGTCGCCGTCGCAAGCTTGTCCCAAGTTAAGGTTTGATCTTTGCCGCAAACCACAATATCAGCGCCTTTACCAGGTGTGCTGTCGGTATTCACTTCATATAAGTCAGTCAATGTGAAGCCTCGTTCGGTAAGCGGCTCCTTGGCGCCGTCTTCGCCAATAACAAACACGCGCGTTGTCGATGGATCTTCATGTTCGCCCAGATACAACGCTGTAGCTATGCCTGATGTCAGGATTTCATCTTGAGTTACCGTCACCCCCATTTTAGCGAGTTTATTAACATATTGTCCTGGTGTCAGGCTGGCATTGTTGGTCGCCAGAATGAAGCGTATTTGCTGGTCACGTAGCGTCTGGAAAAAGTCTGTCAACCCCGGCATGGGTTGGTCGCCGTGCCATAAAACACCGTCCATGTCGATAATGAGGGCGCGGATATTACTGAAAGGTTCCATAGAGTGTGTCTCTCAAAGTGTGTCGTTGTGGATATTGCCGGAAGTATAAGATGTTTCGTTTGAAAAGAATATTTTGATTACATGCTGAAACAGATGTTAATCGGCTTTTTAATGACCGGTTTTTACAATCAAAATAACAGCTTAATACTTTGAATACGCCGAGTAACAGAAGAAATATAACGCTATGATTTGATATATTATTTTATAGGCTAATCGCCTGGGCATCAGTACATGCAAGGGTTCATTGAGTATTGGGCATTGACAGCCGTCCCCTTTCTACTTTACAGTTATGTTCGCAAAACAATTATGCAACCAACTATAACTAATAAATAACCCTTCGGAGCACATATCATGGCTAGACCATTAATTCAAATGGCATTGGATTCATTAGATTTCGACGCAACTGTTGCACTTGCAGAACAAGTAGCGCCTCATGTTGATATTTTTGAAATCGGAACTCCATGTATTAAACACAATGGCGTTAATCTGGTTAAAACACTGAGAGCAAAATTTCCGGACAAGCTGCTTTTGGTTGACCTTAAAACTATGGATGCAGGCGAGTACGAAGCAACTCCTTTCTACGCTGCCGGTGCTGATATTTGTACCGTTCTTGGCGTATCTGGCCTTGCAACCTGTATGGGCGTTATCAAAGCAGCAAACGCACATGGCGCAGAAGCACAAATCGATTTAATTAATGTTGAAGACAAAATAGCCTGTGCGCGCGCAACTGCTGAAGCAGGTGCTCATATCATGGGTATCCACACAGGTCTTGATGCACAAGCAGCAGGCCATACCCCTTTCTCTGACCTGAATGATATTGCCAGATTAGGCCTGAACGTTAGAATTTCAGTTGCCGGCGGTATTAAAGCGTCAACAGTTCAAGATGTTGTTAAAGCTGGTGCGAACATTATTGTTGTTGGTGCCGCTATCTATGGCGCGCCATCACCAGCCGAAGCTGCTCGTGAAATTCGCGAATTGGTTGATGCTACAGAGGTTTAATAAATGCATCAGCAACTTGTCGTAGAAAAGATATCGAGCATTCTTGAAGCTACAGATAACACCTATGATGTAAGACTCACTCAAATGCTGGATAATGCCAAGCGCATATTTATCGCGGGTGCTGGTCGCTCAAAGCTTGTCGGCAATTTCTTTGCTATGAGGCTGGTGCATGGCGGTTATGATGTAAGTGTTGTTGGTGAGATTGTGACGCCTAGCATTAAAAACGGTGACTTGCTGATCATTATTTCCGGTTCAGGGGAAACTGAGCAATTAATAGCATTCACTAAAAGCGCTAAAAAAGTAGGTGCAAACATAGTGCTGATCTCTGCGAAAAGTGAGTCGACAATTGGCGATTTATCCGATGCAGTATTCCAAATTGGCCGTTCGGAACAATATGGAAAAGTGTACGGCATGCCGATGGGGACAGTGTTTGAGTTATCGACATTACTATTCTTGGAATCAACCATTTCTCATATTATTCATGAAAAAGGCATTCCTGAAGAAGTAATGAGAGAACGACACGCCAATTTAGAGTGATGCCTAAGGAACGAGTGATTAATCTGTCACTCGTTCCTTTTTTGTTAAGACATAAAAAGAACATTTAGTGACAAGATCACTCAGTTGATAACCGTCATCACACGTAATTTACCAAATACAGTAGTAAGGAGAAGAATATGACTTCGCGCCGAGAATTAGCGAACGCCATACGCGCTTTGAGCATGGATGCCGTACAAAAAGCAAACTCTGGACATCCAGGGGCACCTATGGGAATGGCGGACATTGCCGAGGTTTTGTGGAACGATTTTATGTCCCATAACCCATCCAATCCAAAATGGTCAAATCGTGACCGTTTCGTTCTTTCCAACGGTCATGGTTCAATGTTGATATATTCATTGTTACATTTGACCGGCTATGATTTACCTATCGAAGAGTTGAAAAATTTTCGCCAACTCCATTCTAAAACACCTGGCCATCCGGAATATGGTTATGCGCCTGGAGTTGAAACGACTACTGGTCCATTAGGGCAAGGTATCACTAATGCCGTGGGTATGGCTATAGCTGAAAAAGCTTTGGCGGCTCAATTCAATAGAGATGGCCACAAAATCGTTAATCACCATACCTATGCTTTCATGGGTGATGGTTGCTTGATGGAAGGTATTTCTCATGAGGCCTGTTCGCTGGCGGGCACATTAGGCTTGGGTAATTTAATTGCGTTCTGGGACGATAACGGCATTTCAATTGATGGTCATGTTGAAGGGTGGTTTACCGACAATACGCCTATGCGATTTGAGGCGTATGGTTGGCATGTGATTCCCGATGTTGATGGACATGACTATGAAGCCATCTCTAAAGCGATTGTCATGGCTAAAGCTATGGCGGATAAGCCAACATTAATCTGTTGTAAAACAACAATCGGTTTTGGTTCGCCTAATAAAAAAGGTTCTCATGCCTGCCATGGCGCGCCATTGGGCCAAGATGAAATCAATTTGACCAAAGCGGCATTGGGCTGGGATCACGATGCGTTTGAAGTGCCGGCTGAAGTCTATGCGGCTTGGGATGCAAAAGCAAAAGGCGCAAAAGCCGAAGCCGAATGGAATGAAAAATTTGCAGCTTATAAAACGGCCCATCCTGAGTTGGCGGCGGAATACGAACGTCGTATGGCTGGTGAATTACCCGAAAATTGGCCTGAAGATGCCGGAAAGTTTATAAGTGCTGTCAATGATGAAGCAAAGACTACCGCTACACGTCTTTCATCACTAGCTGCAATCGAAGGTTATGCGAAGTTATTGCCGGAAATATTCGGTGGTTCTGCGGATTTGGGTTGTTCCAATATGACTGAATGGTCAGGATATAAACCTATGCGCGCGAACAAGCCGGATGCTAATTACATCAATTATGGCGTGCGTGAGTTTGGCATGTCTGCAATGATGAACGGTATTGCCC
>SCST01000348.1 GCA_004299465.1 Methylovulum sp.
GCCGTATTGAGCAGTTTCGGCCTGCCTATAGGCTGGCAGGGCGAAGACCCCAGAATTCAATTTTCATGCGCCAACTGGCTGGAAAAATTGTTGGGATGGCTGATAATCGCGCTGGCCGTTTCGCTGGGCGCGCCCTTCTGGTTCGATATCCTGAATAAATTCATGAACTTCAGGTCGGCAATAAAACCGCAACAAGCTGCCGCAAAAACACCGGATGAGGTTAAGACACAATAAGAATCGCTCAATAATACAAGGACGGCGATGTTCCTTTATTATCAGGGACATGAAACAACGCCGCCCCTTTCCCATCATTCAAAATCAGTAGTGTGAAATGCGCATCCACTCATCAAACTCTTTTATTGCCAAAGGCTTATTCAAATAATAACCTTGGGCGATATCGCAACCGTATTCCCTGAGCCTGTCCATGATTTCCTTGCTTTCCACGCCTTCCGCGGTAACCTGCAAGCCGAGATTATGTGCGAGGTTAATCGTCGCTTTAACGATGACGGCATCATTTTCACTGCTGACAATATCGCTGACAAAAGACTTGTCTATCTTGAGTTCGGTCAGCGGCATTTTCTTCAGGTAGGCCAGTGATGAATAACCGGTACCGAAATCGTCGATTGAAAACTGGTAACCTCTCGCATGTAGCCGTTTGATAATAGCCAATGCATGTTCAGGGTCGCGCATAACCGATCCTTCGGTAATCTCCAGCATAATCCATTCGGGTTTAATACCTGTCGCGGCCGCTATTCCGGTAATCAGGTCAGGTAATTCCGGATCATGTAAATCTTTTGCCGAGAGATTGACCGATAATTTCAATGCGATCCCTTGTTGATGCCAATCGGCCGCATCCTTGAACGCTTGTTTTAAAACCCACGGCGTCAGTTGCGTTATCATCCGGGTCCGTTCCGCCATTGGAATGAATTCGTCCGGTGAAATCAGCCCATGTACAGGATGACGCCAGCGTAACAAGGCTTCGGCGCCATAAAGCTTGCCGGTTTCTATCAATACCTTGGCCTGGTAAAACAATTCCAATTCATTCCGCTCTATCGCACGGCGTAATTCGGACATCAGCGTCAGTCGTTTGGGACTATGCTTATCGAGTGAAACATCATATAAGGCATAACCTTTATGAGAAGTTTGCGCCAAATCAAGCGCAACCCCCGCTCGTTGTACTAAGGTATCAACATCTTCCCCATGTTCGGGAAAATGCACAATGCCGACATTGGGGTGCACGCTAAAATGCAGGCGCTCGACTAAAAACGGCTGTTCCAATGCCATTTGAATATTTTGCGCAAGCCGTTCTGTTTCAGAAAAATGCTTAAAGTTAGTCAACAGGATGCCGAAAATATTGCCGTCTATCTTGGCGACACTATCCCTTTCAGGGCTCACGCCTTGCAAGCGCGTGGAAATTTGTTTGAGTATAAGGTCGCTGCTGTTACGGCCTAAAGTATCGTAAACATCTTTGAAATTTTCGATTTCAATCAACAACACGGATAACAACAGGTCTTTATTAACCGCCGCAAAAATAGCACGCTCCACCCGGTCATAAAACAATGTCCTGTTCGGCAGATCGGTCACCGGATCATGGGTATTCACATAATTGGTCTGCCTCTCCAGGTCATCCGTTTTATTGCGCAGCTCCTGCGTCTGGTCGAATATCATCGCACCGGCCTGGTAGGCAATGATTGAACTTGAATATTGCCCCCAAAAACCGAAAATAAAAGGAATGCAATCTAAAACCCAAAGGCCGATATTTTCTTTTTGCACCTTCATAATGCCTGCCAGCGATATTTCGCCGGTAACATAAAGACTGGCTACACAAGTACCGATAATGATGGCTGCAATCGCTATCAAAACGCCTTGATAGGCTGTTTTTGAGACCTCGCTTTTGAGTATTTTAACGTTATCACTCAGCATATAACCGGTAACTGCCAAAACCATAAACACCTCTCACGCAAATATATACCCTGAACGGCTAAGCTTTCGGATTTTTATGTAGGACACGCATTTATGAAAATTTGTAAAAGTCGTAAACATGTCCGTGCGAAGTATACCTATCCCTGGAAATACCCACCGTTTTTATTTATATCCGCTTTCCCGGTCAACAATAGCACCACTTCGTTTATGAGTCTAACACAAGTAATCACGCATGGAGCAGGTGCTGATAAAGGCGGGTTAGCTGATCGCCGCACCCGTGCAAGCCGTGCATCTTGTAAAACATGTTGCGGCATTTTTTAGTAAACTACTGTCGAACGCCTTCAACCACCCTCGATGACAGTCAATCCCCATGTACTTTATAGTTATCCGCTTGCTTGTTTTTTCAGCGCTTATGGTTACCTCCATAGCAGGCGCTAATCCCACCCTGATGCCACAGGATTTCGTCTACCTGGACGAGGCGATTCCTCGCATCCGCTTGGAAATGAACTATTACTCGAACCGTAATTTTGTCGGCAAACCTATCGACGGCTATGTCAAGCCTCGCGCGATATTGAGCCGGCCTGCCGCCGATGCGCTCGCCGCGGTGCAGCAAGACTTATCGATATTTGGCCTGGGCCTGAAAATCTTCGATGCCTATCGACCGCAACGCGCCGTTAACCATTTCGTGCGCTGGGCTGCCGACCCCTACGACACGCTGATGAAAAGCAAGCACTACCCGGCTATAGACAAGTCCAGGCTTTTCAAGGAAGGCTATATCTCATCGCATTCCGGCCATAGCAGAGGCAGTACGGTCGATTTGACGCTGGTGTCGCTGGACAGTGGTGAAAACATCGATATGGGCGGCATTTTTGATTTTTTCGGCCCGGAATCCTGGGCGGCGGCGGCCACGCCAACGCCGTCCCAACGCGCGCATCGCATGCTGCTGCAGAGGGTAATGGAAAAACACGGGTTTGCCCCTTACTCGCAGGAATGGTGGCATTTTACGTTGAAAAACGAGCCGTACCCTGATACTTATTTCGATTTTCCGGTTCAATAATCCGCCAAGGAGGCATCATGCCATTACGCTTCATCACATGGGCAACGATCGGCATACTGATCGCCCATCCCGCTCCGGCTCAGGAAAAAACGCCCCAAGCCGTATCCTGCGATGTCAGGCAAACTGTCGAACCCATACTGGCGCTCATCGAAGAGCGCCTGAAACTGGCGGAAGATGTCGCGCGCTACAAATGGAATGTGCATGGCAAAATCGAAGACCCGGCGCGAGAACAAGCCATCATCGACAGCTTGGGACAGCAAGCCACGCGCCAGGGCTTGCCTTGGTCCTGGGCGGAGCGTTTTTTCCGCGCACAAATCGATGCGTCAAAAACCGTACAAAGAGCGTTATTTACCGAGTGGCAACAAACCCAAGCCGCCCGCTTCGATAACGTCCCCGATCTCACCGGAACAACCCGGCCCAAGCTCGATGAACTCACGGTAAAACTCATCGCTGCGCTTGCCGCAGCATCGCCGCAGTTAAGTCGGTGCGGCGATCAAATTGGCGGGCTTAGCCAGCAAAAACTGAAAACAACGGCAGGGTTTTTGAGCGGCGCCTATGCTACGGCTATTGCGCCGCTACTTGAATTCAATCGACAAAGTACAGGCCGGTAATGCAATACCAGAGACGTCGATTTCCGCATATACCCTGAATGGTCAAGTTTTTGTTTTAGCTCAATAGACAGACTGCAATAAACGCATTACATGCACCGCTTGCCTGGCAGTCTGCCCAACCCAGGCGATAGTCGCGCCTTACTAGTACTCAGTCATTTTTGTTTTGTCGAGTAACGTTTTTAGTTCACTGCAAGACCTACGAGAAGCAGGGGGAACAAATATACTATGGGCAAACCTTCATCAGCAGACAGGGTTATGTCGCTTAATCAGCGAAAGCATTTATAGTTAAAAAGCCCGAACCGCACGCACTCGACGGCTGCCGCTCTTATTGGTGTAGAACTGGCGACCGCCACTGCTGAAGTACTGCTCCCAAGCGTAGGTGCTATCGCCCTCCGAAGAGCTCCAGTAGGCGGCACTAGCAAAACCTCCCACATTGGTTAACGGCGCGGCGGCTGCCGGCCCAATGTTTTGGTACATCCGCTTTAACTCTATTAGTGACGGTAAATACCAATCACTGTACGCGCCTATCACCAATTTAGCACACAATTTGGCGGCATAAAAACCCGCGCCTTGCGCTTTGATAATCTTACTGGTGTTGGCAAGGCCGGTACCGACGGCAGTACCTGTCGCGCCGGTAGTGATATGAGTACCGTTGTACCATTGAATGCCGGTGCTTTGGTCAGTCTGTGCGGCAATCAAGCCATGTTCGCCCGTGTTATCAAGATAAAAAATAATGCCGCCTTGATAATTTTTACCAATCGCTCTAACCGTGTCTTCAAGCGTGTCTTCAAAACGCGCCAGTGCAGACAGATTTAACAGCTCCGCCGCGCTCAAGTTGCCGGCAACCGCCGTGACATAACCTTTATTTTTGATAAATCCCCATTGAGTTTCGACATCATCATTCAGCATCAGTTGTACCCACGCATTTTTATGCTGGGTTTGGTCAATCATCACCTCATAACAGGGGAATTCAGCATCCGTGTTGATGCAGTCGATGCTACCGGCTTTTTTGCCTTTCGGATACACACGGTATAGCGCGTTCGCCGTCGTGCCGGTTTTCGGCACCAAGACATGTACTTTATAGGTGGCTGTGGACGGCGCCGACCATTTTGCCGCCGAGTCGCTGCCGCCCTGCAAGACAATAGTGGCCGTCACGGGTTTGCCAGCCGGTGTAACGGCATGGGCTGTGTTGATGCCGATAGCGGCTAGCATCAGCGCTATAGCCAATTGTTTGTACATTGATTTCATAGGGATATCTCCAAGAGAAATAATTTAGAGTGCACGATACCCTACAAAATTAACGGCACGATCACAAGAATAAAGTAGCCGAAGCGAGTAGCCCGGATTGGGCTTGCGGAATCCGGGGCTTCATGGCTCCGATGTCTCGTATTCCGCTTACGCTCCATACGGGCTACTTGCTGCCGCAAGGCCGTTTACAACAAAACCCGTTCTATACCGCCGTTTGCCGCCTGTTTGATATAGGTTTTCATCCAGTCCTTACCCAGCACATGCCTGGCAATTTCGACGACAATGTAATCCACTTCCAGCTGGTCCACGTCGTCCCTGTAGCGTTGCAGGCCCTGCACGCACGACGGGCACGACGTCAGCATTTTAACCGGCCCGTCGAAACCGTCGGCGCGCAGCTTGGCCGTGTCATCCTGCAACTCGGCGGCCTTGCGGAAACGCACTTGTGTCGAAATATCCGGGCGTGCAACCGCCAAGGTCCCCGATTCGCCGCAGCAACGCTCGGATTTGTTGACCGTCGCGCCGATCAGGCCGTTGACGGTCTTCATCGCGTCCTGTTGTTTCATCGGGCTGTGGCAGGGGTCGTGATACAGGTAACGGCTGCCGTTAACGCCGTCCAGTTTTACGCCTTTCTCAAGCAGGTATTCGTGAATATCGATCATGCGGCAGCCGGGAAAAATCTTGTCGAATTCGTAATCGAGCAATTGGTCCAGGCAGGTGCCGCAACTGACGACGACGGTCTTGATGTCCAGGTAATTCAAGGTGTTGGCAACCCGATGAAACAGCACGCGGTTATCGGTGGTAATTTTCTGCGCCTTGTCGTATTGCCCGGCGGCGCGTTGCGGATAGCCGCAGCACAAATAGCCCGGCGGCAATACCGTCTGCACGCCGACTTCATACAGCATGGCCTGTGTCGCGAGGCCGACTTGCGAGAACAGGCGTTCGGAACCGCAGCCAGGGAAATAGAATACCGCTTCGGAATCGGCACGGGTTTTATTTTGGTCGCGAATGATAGGCACGATCTGGTCGCTCTCGATGCCGAGCAATGCCCGCGCCGTTTTGGCAGGCACATCGGCAGGCATTTTCCGGTTCGTGAAATGGACTACATATTCACGCAACGCCGGCTGGCCTGTCGATGACGGCGGCTGTACAAGCTGCGCGCCCCCCCAAGGCTTGAGGAAAAAATTACCCAGCCGTTGCGCTTTATAAGACCACTCGATGAGCAGTTTGCGCATCAGCTTGATGCTGTTGGGGCGGCTGGTGGACAAGAAGGCGATTGCCGCCGCCTTGACCGGGTTAAAGCTTTGCTTGCCCATCTTGCGCAGCAGATTACGCATGTTCATCGATACTTCGCCGAAATCGATATCGACCGGGCACGGGTTGAAGCATTTGTGGCAGACCGTGCAATGATCGGCCACGTCCTCGAATTCTTTCCAATGGGTGATAGAAATGCCGCGCCGGGTCTGCTCTTCGTACAGGAAGGCTTCGATCAGCAATGACGTCGCAAGAATTTTATTGCGTGGCGAATACAACAGGTTGGCTTGCGGCACATGCGTGGAACAGACAGGCTTGCATTTGCCGCAACGCAGGCAATCTTTTACCGAATCCGAGATCGCGCCGATGTCGCTTTGCTGCATGATCAG
>SCST01000349.1 GCA_004299465.1 Methylovulum sp.
CTTCAGCGGGGATAACGGGCGTGCCATGCGGTGTGTTAGTCGGATGAAAAGGTGATATTATCCGATATATTTTAAGGCGTGGGTACTAGTCATAAAAGAGGCAACGGAGGGTTACAGGTATGAATCGGACACAATCAGACGGTTTTTGGATGATGTGTGCTCGCCGTGGACAGAGCTTTCAACACAATCGAGCCTAGTTTATAAGGCTTACTCAGCGTGGTGTACTGAACAAGGCCAGCATCCGTACAGCCAAAATAAATTTAGTCAGAAAATGGCGGAAAAAGGCTATCCGACCGAACGCAAAAAGGAAGGCAGTTTTTTTCCCCGGTAGCCTTTTGCTTAGAATCTGTGAAAAATAGGTTGCAGAGTCACTTTTACTGTTCAACTTATAACATGTTGATTTTAAACAATATATTGAGATAGGTTGCACATGTGTGCCTATCTTTGTTTACAAGGTGTTTTTCTATGTATATGGCCGGAAACCTGTGCCACCTGTGCCACCTGTGCAACTGCCATTTAAAATCAATGAGTTACAGAAAGCAATCGGTGGCACAGTAGAAAAAATGTGCCACCAACACCACTAGGAGCTTAAAATTTATGGATAAATCACGCAAAATCAAATAGTTATCGGCGCGCCAACATAAAGTGCTGTTAAGCCTTGCAAGCGGAAGTACATTGAAACAGGCGGCTGTCGAAAATGATTACAAATCATTCGAAGCGATAAGTCGGCTTAGCCATCGACCCGACGCACAGCTTGAACTGGTGAGATTGAGGTTTGAGGCTTCCGAGGCGTTAGCGGTGGCACTACCAGAGCTTGTCACACAGGCAATTGATGTGCTGCGTTCGCTGTTGGAGAGCAACAATTTCAATGCCCGCAAGGACGCTGCCCTGTTTGTTTTAAGGCACTTGGGCAAGCCTTTGCTGCAAGCATCAACCGCCAACGCCACTGCCACCACCTTTGAAGGCAGCCTATACGCGCCAGATACCAGCGAGCAACAAAACGATTTAACCAACTGAATTTAAACGGACTTACAACACAGCACAAGGAGTGCATTTTATGAAGAACGTAACACAAGTATGGATTGATTCCACAGTGGATAACTTACAAAAAGACCCTTTCGGCGAGGAGCCTGAAGTTTACTTTCATGAAAGTTTTGGTCAGGAGGTCAAACAGAGTCGGCATGAAGCTATTGATTGCGCCACGGCTGAGGTTATAACGGCATTGGCAAGTGGTGTGCATATCGGCTGAGAACCCTATCAAGTCGATAGGCTTATTGCCGTCATCCCTAAGCACAACCTGATCAATTTTAATCAAGTAGCTGAAAACGCGCCAAAGGAAATACAAGAGTTCTGTCAAGAGCTATGTCGGGTTTATCAAATACCAGAGAATGCACCGGCAGCCTTGTTGCGGCCTAGGTTCCCCGAAACGGTCAAGCCGGGTGAGTTGATTACGATTTTTCAACCTCGTGATATGTCGTAGTTTTAAACGGAACCGGCAACAGTAGGGCCACCTGTGCGGGTGGCCTTTTGCTGGGTTTTGAAATTTAGGAAAATTCTGAGGAACACCAACAGCACTTTTCCGCCGCTTCGCTTTACAAAGGATGGTAGGGGTATTGCTAAGGCAATTACAATGCCATGAAAGTTAAATTGTATGGCACAGTAATTGCTCAATAAAATACCACGTCGTTGTTTTATGACACATGTGTTGCTAATGCAATGTCAGTGCCAGTTGTGTGTGTGGGATTGTGAATAAATCACTTGAACAGGAAGGCTTAAACAAGGTAAGCTTTTACATATCGGGCTGGAGACCAAGCCCTAAGCAACCCGTCTTTCTACGGGTAAAATTGTGTGTATCAGATAGCACACTGAAACCGCTTTTTGGGTACGCCCTTGCAATCGTTCAGCAAGGGCAAACTCCCTTCACACAGCCACCGCTGTGAAAATAATTTCACTGATTTAAGTAAACGGCATCCGCCCTGATGCGCGGCATACCTGCGCGTGTTGGTGTGGCTTTTGCTTGGGCACTGACGAAGCCGTGGGCGTTCGCTCTTTAATAGTTTGGAATGGAAAATGTAGCTGGTTGCCAAGAGGTAATCGGCAAGCGTTGCGGGTGTATTAGAACGCTTGAAAATCGCTAATAACTTTCAAATGCTATCCCGAAACCGCTATTTTACACTTTTACAAAAAACCTGATTTTGTAACCCTTTGAATTAATTGGTCGGGACGACAGGATTTGAACCTGCGACCCCTTGTCCCCCAGACAAGTGCGCTACCAAGCTGCGCTACGCCCCGACATATTAAGATAACTGCTTTATTGAAAGGATTATGAACATAATCCCTGAAAAATTAATCGAAAATTATACTACATTTAACTCATTAACTGATAGCGTTACTTCAGTAACTCCAGTATATCTTCCAGCTCACCTACCATTTGATGAATTAACTCTTTTACGCGGTTTAAATCATCTTTGGCATCATCACGAACCAGGTAAGCTCTGGCACCGCCTATTGTGTAGCCTTGCTCGTATAAGAGAGACCTGATTTGCCTTATCATCAACACATCATGTCTTTGGTAATAACGCCGGTTGCCGCGTCTTTTTACCGGACTCAGTTCTGTAAACTCTTGTTCCCAATAACGCAGGACATGGGGTTTCACACCGCACAGTTCACTGACTTCACCTATTGTGAAATAGCGTTTTTCCGGTATAACTGGCAACTCATTATTATTGCTCGGCTCCAGCATAGGTTTCTACTCGCGCTTTAAGTTTTTGACCTGATCTGAACGTAACTACACGTCTAGCGGTTATGGGTATTTCCTCGCCTGTTTTTGGGTTTCTTCCGGGACGGCTGCTTTTGTCACGAAGCTCGAATTTTCCAAAACCAGAGATTTTTACTTGTTGCCCCTGTTCCAAGGAACTTTTAATCTCTTCAAAAAATAATTCTATCATTTCTTTTGCTTCGCGTTTGTTCAAGCCCAGCTCGTCAAACAGTCTTTCAGCAAAATCTGCTTTTGTTAATGCCATCTGTTAATCCCTCAGCTTTGCACTAATTTTATTAGTCAATGGTTCTAAGACCCTGTTCAATATAGCATCAATTTCAGAATCTGTTAGTGTTTGTAGTTCATTTTGTAAATGCAGGCTTAGCGCAATGCTTTTGCTGCCCTCTTCGACGCCTTTGCCACGGTATATATCGAAAATGACCACGTCCTGCAACATTGGCTCGTTACAGCTCCTAATGCACGATATGACTTCGGATGCGGCGATTTCTTCTTTGACAATCAATGCCAAATCGCGGCGTACCGATGGATATTTTGATAATGCTTTAAACGACGGAATGCGTTTATTCAGCAACAGGTTTTGATCCAGTTCAAACAGGAACACCGGGGTGTCAAAACCCAACTGCTTTTCCAGTGTCGGATGTAACATGCCTATCCAGCCTATTTTTTCACCCGCCAGCGATAATATCTCGGCAGTTTGGCCGGGATGCAAGGCGATATGTTGTGCTACTGAAAACGCTGCATCGCAGCCTGTCAATGCGAATAGGGCTTGCACATCGGCTTTCATGTCAAAAAAATCAACTTTCCGTATTTTTTCTCCCCATTGCTCGGGATAGGCGCTACCCAATATTAAGCCGGCCAATGTCTTTTGCTGGCAAATACCATCGTCTTTTTTGACAAACCGCAGCCCGGTTTCAAATAACCGAACCCGCTGTTGTTGACGATTGGTATTATACAGGGCCGCTTTCAATAAGCCGCACCATAACGTCGTCCGCATTACCGCCAATTCCGATGATATTGGGTTTTTTAAGCGGATAGGCTCATCATCGGGCGCTACGGTTTTTTGAATGTCTTCATCAACAAAAGTGTAGGTAATGGCTTCCTGATAATCCCGGTCGACCAGTAGATCGGCCACCCTGCCTATTTCCAGCACGGACTCCGTTGCCTGGCTTAGTTCCGAACGCATCAATAACTTATTGTTCGGCAAATTGTTATAGCCGTATATGCGTGCTATTTCTTCGATTAAATCGGCTTCAATCGCAATATCAAAACGGAATCCCGGCGGCGTAATCAACCAACCGTCGTTTTGTATTTGCATCGACATACCGAGGCGCTCGAAAATATCAACAACCTGGCCATCCACGATAGCGATGCCCAGCATCTTTTCCAGACGCTGCCTTCTGAGCATGACGGCCGGACGTTGCGGTAACGAAAACTCGGTCGTGACATCCGTAATTGCGCCAACACTGCCGCCTGCGATAGCGACAATCAGTTGTGTTGCGCGTTCCAGCGCCCTTGCCTGCAAAGTGGCATCTACGCCGCGCTCAAAGCGATGCGATGAATCCGTATGTAATCCAAAACAACGAGCCTTCCCGGCGATGCTTTGCGGCGCAAAAAACGCGCATTCCAGAAATATAGCCTGTGTTTCATCGCTGACGGCAGAATCAAGACCGCCCATGATGCCGGCCAATGCCAGCGCCTGTTTTTCATCGGCGATCACCAGGGCGCCATCATCCAGCTTGATCGTCTGGCCGTTTAATAGCGCCAGCTCCTCGCCGGTTTTAGCCCGACGTACAGAAATACCGCCATGCAGTTTATCGGCATCGAACGCATGTAGCGGCTGGCCCAATTCGAGCAAGACATAATTAGTGACATCGATCAACGGCCCTAAACTTCTCAAACCCGACCGGCGCAAGCGCTCCTGCATCCATAAAGGAGTTACCGCTTTCGCGTTAACATTTTTAATCAACCGCCCCAAATAACGAGGGCAAGCCGCTGTATCTTCAACAGAAACGTTTAAAATATCTTGATGCGCAATCGCAAGCGGTTCAACTTGGGTAGCCAACCAATCCATCTGGTTTAAAACAGCGACTTCACGCGCTATGCCTTCTACGCTCAGGCAATCGGCACGGTTCGGCGTCAAATCGACTTCAATAACCCTGTCGTTAAGCGATAAATATTCGCGAATATCAATACCTACAGGGGCATCTCCAGCCAATTCCATTAGGCCGTTGGCATCGGCCGCTAAACCCAGCTCTTTTTCCGAACACAGCATGCCGAAAGATTCTACGCCGCGTAACTTGGAGCGTTTGATCTTAAAGTCGCCCGGCAACACCGCTCCGCACAACGCCGCCGGTATTTTCAAGCCGACACGGACATTGCTGGCGCCACAAACGATCTGCAACGGTTCGGCTTCGCCTACGGCAACCTGGCATACACGCAGACGATCTGCGTCGGGGTGCTGTTCCATCGCTAATACTTCAGCAACGACTACGCCGCTGAATGTTGCGGCGGCCGGCGTTACTGAATCCACTTCAAGGCCCGCCATCGTCAATTGCGCAACCAATTCTTCCGTGCTTATCGCGGGATTGACGTATTCTCTTAACCAAGCTTCACTAATTTGCATAACTCAAACGTTATCTCCAAGGATGGGGTGTATGCTGCAAGCCTGCCGGGAGCAGGCGCGGCGCCTGCTTAATGAAATTGTTCCAAAAACTTGAGATCATTTTCAAAAAACAATCTCAAATCATTGATGCCGTAGCGTAACATCGCTAATCGTTCCACACCCATACCGAATGCAAAACCGCTGTAACGTTCACTGTCGATATTCACAGCATTAAAAACTTCAGGATGAATCATGCCGCAACCCATGACTTCCAGCCAACCGGTTTGGCTGCAAACACGGCAGCCTTCACCATTGCACATCACGCATTCAATATCGACTTCCGCTGACGGCTCGGTAAATGGAAAATAAGATGGCCTGAAGCGCACTTGACTATCTTTTTCGAAAAAAGCACGCAAAAATTCGTAAACCACGCCTTTTAAGTCGGCAAAACTGACATCGGTATCCACCAGAAAGCCTTCTACCTGATGAAACATCGGTGTATGGGTAATATCCGAATCACAACGATAAACGCGGCCCGGAGCAATTACTTTCAACGGCGGCGTCTCGGATTCCATTACCCTGATTTGTACCGGCGAGGTATGGGTTCTTAAAACCGTATGAGCGTCAAAATAAAATGTATCGTGCATTGCCCGCGCCGGATGATGGGCAGGAATATTCAAGGCTTCGAAATTATGATAATCGTCTTCGAGTTCAGGCCCTTCGACGACTTTAAATCCGACACTGGCGAAAATCCTGGAAATCCGCCTCAATGTCGTGGTAACTGGGTGCAATCCGGCAACGGCCTGCCCTCTACCCGGCAGGCTAATATCTATACGCTCACCCGCCAATCTTGCTTCCAATGAAGCATGTTCAAGCGCATTTTTTTGAGCTTCCAATTGGTTCTGGAATTGTTCTTTGGCTTGATTAATCACTTGCCCGACAGAACGCCTCTGTTCGGGGTCGAGCGTGGCAAGCTCTTTCATCTGCAAGGTAAACAATCCTTTTTTACCGAGATAGTGAACACGCACCTGATCGAGTTGACTGAGTTCTTTTACTTGTGCAAGTTCTTGTAAGCCTTGCGCGAGAATTTCTTCTAGGATAGCGGACACGGCTGAGCTCGCTTGGTTAGATAGGGGGATGGGTTATTCAGGTCGTTGTCCAGTTTGTTTCTTAAACAACAAACTGGACTCTGAAAGTCAGTAGCGAATACGCTTAAGGCTGACTTTGATTGGCTTTAGCGATTTTGGCTATTTCGCCAAATGCGTCAATATCGCGAACGGCAATATCGGCTAATACTTTACGATCTATCGCTACATTAGCTTTTGTTAAACCGTTAATGAGGCGGCTATAGGATATTCCGTACAGTCGGGCTGCGGCATTGATGCGCACAATCCACAAGGCGCGGAATTGGCGTTTTCTTTGTTTGCGGTCGCGGTAAGCGTACTGGCCTGCCTTGATTACCGCTTGTTTCGCAACGCGATAAACCCGGCTGCGGGCACCGTAATAGCCTTTCGCTTGCTTTAAAATTTTCTTATGTCTGGCCCTGGCTGTTACGCCGCGTTTTACTCTAGGCATGATCTACTCCTTAACTGTAAGGCATCATGCGTATAGCCATACGCAGATCTGACGGATGAACGGCAGCCGGCTTACGTAACTGTCTTTTTCTTTTAGTCGATTTTTTTGTCAAAATATGGCGGCGATGTGACTGACCGCATTTAAAACCGCCATTGCCGGTGCGCCTAAAACGCTTAGCGGCCCCGCGGTTAGTTTTTATTTTTGGCATTTGTTTGCTCCAATAAATATAAATACAAAATCCATGAGTAAAAACCCAGCAAGGCAAAATGCATGGCCCTGAAAGATTAGTTTCGGCATCTTAATGATGCTTACGCAGCACATCCTGATACTGCAATAACAACTTTGGTAAAAATTGCTATTTCTTCTTTTTTGGAGCCATAACCATGATCATTTGACGGCCTTCCATTTTAGGAAACTGCTCGACTATGGCTATTTCTTCCAAATCTTTTTCGATACGCTTGAGCTGGTCCATGCCGATTTCCCGATGCGCCATTTCGCGACCGCGATATCTCACGGTAATCTTGGTCTTATCGCCATCATTGAGGAACTTGGTTAAACTTTTCAATTTAACCTGATAATCGCCTTCGTCGGTCCCTGGCCTGAATTTGATTTCTTTAACCTGAATTTGTTTTTGTTTCTTTTTGGCTATGGCCAGTTTTTTATTTTGTTCAAACTGGTATTTACCGTAGTTCATTATCTTACAAACCGGGGGATCCGCGTTTGGCGATATTTCCACTAAATCCAAGTCTGCCGCATAAGCAATCTGTTTGGCCTCATCCAAAGAGATAATACCTAATGCTTCTCCTTCTGGTCCTGTTACCCTCACGCGTCTTGCGGTGATTGAATCATTCAGGCGCGTTTCATCTTTTTTAGCAGCGATACCCTAATCCTCCAAAATCATTACTATATTCTATCTTCAATCTCTTTTTTTAACCGTTCGGTAAATGCAGCGATTGACAGACTACCTAAATCATCACCTTTTTGCGTACGTACCGTAATACTTTTTTCTTCTAATTCTTTATCACCGATAATGACAAGATACGGTACCCGCTGCATGGAATGTTCCCGGATTTTAAACCCGATTTTTTCATTTCTCAAGTCTATTTTCGCCCGAACACCTTGTTTTTCAAGGCCTCGCATAATATCCGAGGCATAGTCCGCATGCCTGTCCGCAATGGTCAGCAACACAGCTTGCACGGGTGATAACCACGCCGGAAAAGTCCCTGCATGTTGCTCTATCAGGATACCGATAAAGCGCTCTAACGAACCCAGTATCGCCCTGTGCAGCATGACAGGCACTTGCCTTGAGCCGTCCTCGGCAATGTAACTGGCGTCCAGCCGGTTCGGCATTGAAAAGTCAACCTGAATCGTTCCGCACTGCCAAACCCGGCCAATACAGTCTTTCAACGAAAACTCGATTTTCGGCCCGTAAAAAGCACCTTCACCAGGTTGCAAATCCCACTTTAAGTCTTTGTTGTTAAGCGCCAATTCCAGGGCACTTTCAGCCTTATCCCAGACCGAATCATCGCCAACCCGGTTTTCGGGCCGCGTCGACAATTTAATAATGACTTCGTCAAAGCCGAAATCCTTGTATACATCGAACAACATATCGATAAAACCGGATACTTCGTCCTGAATCTGGCTTTCCGTACAAAAAATATGGGCGTCATCCTGGACAAAGTTCCTGACGCGCATCAGGCCATGCAAGGTGCCGGAAGGCTCATTACGATGACAGGAGCCGAATTCCGCCAGGCGAATCGGTAAATCACGGTAACTTTTAATGCCTTGATTATAAATCTGCACATGGCAAGGACAGTTCATCGGCTTGATTGCATAATCGCGATGTTCCGAATGCGTAGTAAAAATCATGCTGCCGAATTTATCCCAGTGCCCTGATTTTTCCCACAACGAACGATCGACGACTTGCGGCGTTTTGACTTCGGCATAACCGTTTAGCCGTAACTTTTGGCGTATGTATTGCTCGACCTGCTGATAAATAATCCAGCCTTTCTCATGCCAAAACACCATGCCCGGCGCCTCTTCCTGGGCGTGAAATAAATCCAGTGTTTTCGCCAACTTGCGATGATCGCGCTTTTCGGCTTCTTCCAAGCGATGCAAATAAGCCTGCAAATCCTTTTTATCAGCCCAAGCCGTCCCATAGATGCGTTGCAGCATTTCGTTATCGGAATTGCCGCGCCAGTATGCACCGGCAATCTTCATCAGTTTGAATGCCGTTAATTTCCCGGTGTTCGGCACATGAGGGCCGCGGCATAAATCGGTAAACCCGCCCTGCTGATATAAAGACAAGTCCTGATCCGCAGGAATGGATTCAATGATTTCCGCCTTGTAAGCTTCGCCCTGATCCTTGAAAAACTTTACCGCCGCATCCCTGGACCATACCGAACGCACAACAGCATGATCTTCTACGACTAATTGCTGCATTTTCGCTTCGATCGCCGTTAAATCATCGGGCGTAAACGGCCTTTGATACGCAAAATCATAGTAAAAGCCATTTTCAATGACCGGCCCGATAGTCACTTGTGCATCAGGATATAATTGCTTGACGGCCTGAGCCAGTAGATGCGCCGTAGAATGACGAATAACTGCTATGCCGTCTTCATCTTTTGCGGTGATGATTTGCAGAGCCGCATCCTGCTCGATTAACGTACCGGCATCAACCAACTGCCCATTCACTCTGGCAGCCAATGTCGCCTTAGCCAGTCCCGCGCCTATGGATTTAGCGACATCCATCACTGTTACGGCTTGTTCGTAAGCGCGCTGAGAGCCATCAGGAAGGGTAATTACCGGCATTTTTATCAAATACGTTTAAGTTTCTGCAATAAAAAAAGCACTGCGATGCAGTGCTTAGTAATTCTGGTAGGCGCGATTGGACTCGAACCAACGACCCCCACCATGTCAAGGTGGTGCTCTAACCAACTGAGCTACGCGCCTGAAGCCTGTTTAACTTCAAGCTGGATATTATACCAATAGATTTATTTTTCGCAACTGTAATGCGGATATTTATTAGCGACTCATCAGGCTTTCTACAATCACAAGCCATGCTATTTAAATAACCTTAGAAATATTATTCAACAAAACAAATGAACGTCGATAATATCCAGTATGCGATCCAAACCCAGGCCTTCATTTTCACCGACTATATTATGCGCGGCAATAGGATATTTCAGGTCTATGCCGTAACGCCCCGCATTCTGGGCGAACGTATAAATATAGGCGGAAAGGCCGGGATCATGAAGCCGGCATAACTCTATCGCTTGATAATGCAGCACTTGGTCATTCAATGCCAAGGTATTCTCTCCATAACGATGCACCAGCTCCAATAGCAGTAACTTGAGAGGAATATCTTTATCAATCGCCCAAACATTCATATCGACAAAAGGGCTTAAAGCTTTTTTACTACCACCGGCCTGGGGTAATAATTCAGTAATAGCAGGCTTTGCACCTTATTAATCAGGAACAGCACCAAAAAAAGACTCAGCAAGGCGCTTGCGGCAATCGATAAATCGGCGTAAGGGCTATTATCGGCCAATAACCAGTCGGCGATGCCGGCCCCGGTAAACAGCGCAATCAACGGCACGATATACAGCAATAAAGACGCGCGCAACAACAGGCTTTCGTCAATCGCGACCAGCACGGTATCGCCTGTCTCCAGCAGCAGTTCGCTATCGACCGGTACCGGCTTTTTGTTCAGCACAGTCGCCAACGCATCGGCCGAACAGCCGGATTTTTGCAGGCACCCGCTGCAAGCGCTGCTTTGCCGGCTTGCCACCCAAGCTTGACCCCCGTCTACTTTTACCACTATCGCGGATTCTTCTATCATTGTGGATCGGCTCTCAATCGTTAGCGCTTAAATGTTTTTCGGCAAAATACAGGATGCCGTCAATCTCTTGCAGCCGTAAAGATTGCAAACGTTGACCATAACAAACCGGGCTTTGGCATACGCCAGTTTCGGGATCAAAGATGAACCCGTGCATGGAGCAACGCAAATATTTCCCGCTTTCATCAAAGACGGCATCCTGCTCGCAGTTCAGCGGCCTGTGCATGTGCATGCAGTGGTTAATGTAACTATAGGGCTTTCCGTTAAACAAAAAGATAATGGCAGAACAAGGCTGGGCTTTGAAATTTATTGCACGACTCAAATAACTGACCCGCTGTAAATCCTGGATCGGGCAGATTGCTTTAAGCTTGCTTTGCATATGCGACTCAAGCCCAGGCCGGCTGTATAATTTTAAGCCAGGCGTCCAGCCGTTCATTGGTCAAGTCTTTCTGGTTTTCCTGGTCCAGGGCCAAACCTACGAACCGTCCATCAACGACGGCTTTGGACAGTTTGAACTTGTAACCTTCGGTACTGCATCCGCCAATAATCGTCGCGCCGCATTTTTTAAAGCTGTCGTAAAGATAAAGCATAGCGCTGACAAATTCGTCAGGATAACTTTTTTGATTGCCCAAGCCGTAAATGGCAACCGTCTTACCGCTAAAATCATGATCTTCCAGCTTGGGCAGGAATTCCGCCCAGCTTTCAGTCGCATTGCCTGTAGCCAAACCCGGTAATTCGCCTTCACCATAAGTCGGTGCGCCCAGAATCAGGAATTCGTAATTGAGCAGGTCTTCGACACCGGCATTGCGGATATTGACCGGTTTTGCGGCCAGATCGGGGCCCAATAAACTGGCAATGTCTTTGGCAACGCGACGGGTATTGCCGGTATCGGTACCGAAAAAAATGCCTATTTTTGCCATAACACCCTCCCCTTCTTGTGGCTTATGCCTATAAGCTTATCTGCAATAAGCCGCTAGCCTGGTTAGCCTGTTTTTGCTGCCATTCATCCGGCGTATAGGCTTTAACGCTGACGGCATGAAGTTTGCCCGATGCCAGGACGTCCTTCAGCGTCGCCATGACCAGTTGCTGCTTTTTAACCAGCGCCAAGTCGTTAAACTGCGCGCTGACGACTGTAATCACTAGGTCACAACCTTCACCGTCAACGATGACTTCGGCATCGGCAATGCCTTGCTTAACCAGTTTTTCAACCTCATCGACAGACAAATGCTCAGAACCCGCTTCGGCTTCCTTCGGTACGGCGGAATTTAATAGCGGTAACAAACTGCCGTTGTTGTACATTTCTTCAACAATATCGCAGCCGCCGACCAGTTCGCCGTTAACGAATAATTGCGGATAAGTCGGCCAATGCGAAATACTGGGCAATTTTTCGCGAATAAACGGGGCTTCCAAGACATTAACATAAGCATATTGGATTTTAGTCTCATTGAGGATGCCGATTGCCTTGGCTGAAAACCCGCACTGCGGATTACTGGGCACGCCTTTCATGTAAATAATGACCGGGTGGCTTGCCAGTTGATTGCGGATCTTGTCTTCAGTTTTCATAGGGTTTCCATTTTTATCTGTTTGGGCGTATGCATGAGATACGATATGTGTTTTTAGTAACGTTACGACTGGCCCGCCTGCTGCCGGCGTTTATCATCATCTTTTTTAATCAGCCTGATGTCCCCTGCCCCATTAACGACATCGGCATCAATAACACATTGCTCGACATCATCGACAGAAGGTATGTCAAACATCGTTTTTCTGAGGATCTGTTCCATAATGCTGCGCAGGCCGCGCGCACCGGTTTCCCGCTCGATCGCTTTTTTGGCGATTTCAACGAGGGCGTCCTGCTCAAACATCAACTCCACCCCTTCGTAGGCAAATAATTGCTGGTATTGCTTAACCAAGGCATTTTTAGGCTCCGTCAACACCTGGATCAGCGCATCGACATCCAAAGGCTCTAACGGAGCCAGCACAGGGAAGCGGCCGATAAATTCAGGAATCAACCCGAACTTGCGCAAATCGCTGGGCTGCGTGGCATTGAGCATGTCTTCCAGGCTGGGCTTTTCCGTGCCTTGATCGACTGCGGCATGAAAACCGATAGCCGAGTTGGTCGGCACCAGGCGTTTTTCAACATATTTTTCCAGCCCTGGAAACGAGCCACCGGCGATAAACAGGATGTTGCGGGTATCCATAAGCGTATCGCCGCCATCCTTGTTACGGTGCCCCTTGGCCGGCAATTTAACATGAGAACCCTCGACCAGGCGCAGCAAAGCCTGTTGCACACCCTCTCCCGACACATCGCGGGTACCGGTCTGCTGTTCGGGACTGCGGGCGATTTTGTCGATTTCATCGAGATAAACAATACCCCATTCGGCATTAGCGATATTGCCTTCGGCAACATCGAGCAGGCGCACCAGGATATTCTCGACATCATCGCCGACATAACCCGCCTGCGTCAGCGTGGTCGCGTCGGCGACCACGAACGGCACGCCAACAATCTTCGCGAGCGTACTGGCGAGCAAGGTTTTGCCGGTACCGGACGGGCCTATCAGCAGGATATTGGACTTGCCGATTTCGACATCTTTATCGAACTCGCCTAAGCCGGCATCGCCACTTTCATGCTTGAGGCGCTTGTAATGGTTATAGACGGCAACGGCAAGAATTTCCTTGGCCAAATGCTGGCCGATCACATACTGGTCCAGATGCGCTTTGATCTTTGCCGGTTTGGGCAAATCCCCCTGCATCTGGGCCAGTTCCTTTTTCCGGCTCCAATTGGTGACCACCTGATGCGCGAGCAACACGCAAGCCCCGCAGATATAACCGTCAGCCCCGGCAATCAGCGGGACCGAAACGGATTGGTCTATACCACAAAAAGAACAATGCTTGATTTCTTTATGACTCATATGCGCTTTCCTCAGCTTCCTTAGGTAAACTGGCTAACCAGGCTCGCTGGCAAGTCCGTCTGGAACGTTCTTTCATCAACTGGCGGATTTTTGGTGTCGCTTTCTGCAGCGACAGGGTTTCGGGTTTCTGTATCTCTTTGCACAAAACCAGGTGAAAACCAATTTCCGATTCGACCACATCGCTGATTTCACCGGCTTTCAGCTTGAACAGCACGGCATCCAGCTCAGGATACAGCTTGCCGCGCGGCACCCTCCCCAGCACGCCGCCCTGCAATGCGGTAGGGCATTCGGAATGCTTCAACGCCAGGTCGGCGAATTTATGCGGTTTTTTTTGCAACTTCGCACGTAGCTCCTCGATACGCGCCCTGGCCATGTCCCTGGTGTTCTCAGGATATTCGGGGTTGATACTGATATAAATATGCCAGGCTTCGCGCAGTTCGGGCTTATGAAACTGCTCCGGGTGAAGATGGTAATAAATTCCGATTTCTATCTCGCTGGCATCGGGCGCACGGCTGCCGATCAGGTCCAGTACCGTATTGACCTTGCACTGGCGGTACAAAGCAGCTCGCAAAGCATCTTCATCGAGCTGGTTTTTATACAGTTCGCTGAGAAAAACCGCTTCGTCATCGTAACGGCCCTGTATTTCCCGGTAAGCGCGCTGCACTTCCTTGTCGGTAATCATGACGGCTGACGCTTCCTTGGAATTCAATACCATCGTTTCGATTTTATACTCATTGGCAGCCTGCCGTTGCGCCTGCGTCAATTCAACATCGGCGAGTTCACTCGGCGCTTTCTTGAATAAGGCCAACGCGGCTCTCAATACGTTATAGGCTTCCGGTCTTGCAACATCGGCAGTCGGTGTCATGATTAAAACTCCGGCTCGGTAAAGGTTTCAGGATGCGCTGGAGCCAGCGCAGTTTCAGGGACTTGCAGCATCCGGCCCTGGAAAAGAACGTGGTACTGAATCAACGCATCGTCTCTGATTACTTTGAAAATCTCGCCTTCCGCACCCTTGGCGACAATGATATTACCTTGCATGCCCAAGTCGATAGTACAGACCACCTTGTCGCGGAATTCAAAACGGCTGGGATTCCACGGCTCATCGATACTAATCAATTCCTCCAAGCGGCAGCCGACCATGATGTCTTGGCTAAGGAAATGTACGGTAAAAATCACCTGGTCTTGCAAGAACGTGCCAACATTGAGCACATGCCCGACACTGCCGCGCCGTACCAGCAACACGCCCACATCCAAGCCCGGATAGGTGCCGTCGTTACGGACGTTACGGGTCACCCGCACCGATTCACCGAAATCAAAGCGGCCTTCATCAAAACGTTCGGGTTTCATGTTTTTATATCGCTTAACGAAACAAAGGCCGTTTGCGGCTCGCCCATGCTGAAAACCTTAAAGACTTTCTCGGTTTGCGCATCGGATTCGACAAAATCCTGGTAAGCCCGCATCAGTAACTTACTGTACACGGCTTTTTTGGCCGTCACCTCATCGGGCATACTGTCTGCGCCCTGCTGCAAATAATCGTGGAAACGTTGCAGGATATGCAGGCGATTGACATGCACCACGCTCGGCTCGTATTGCAGTTGAAAATACTGCAAGAAGTCTTCAGCGGACTCCAGTTCTTCCATTTCTTCTTCAAAACTCATGTTCTTCTCCGCTAAAAATTAAATTGGGCCGACTAAAGTAGTGTCTTGAGTCAGCAGGTAGAGCGCCAGAATAATGAACGCTATGAAGGCCATAATGGCCAGCAGGGAATCGGGTTTTTCTTTCAACATGATAAGGTTCCAGTTTATGTTGGGTTTAGCCTGAAGGGCTAACCCAACCCACATCAAATTTTCGCTTGACAACCAAGTCCAATAAGCCTTGTGCGCCTATCCTGTCCTTACTGTCGAGCTCGACCAGTTTTTCAAAAATATCCTGGCTGACATCGAGGTTGTGCAGGCGCATATTTAAAAACCCGATAGCCTTCAGCGTGAACAAATACAACCTGACCTGGGTTAATAATACGGCCGGCGTCTGCAACAGGTGGCTTTGCTGCAAATCACGCCAATCCTCGGGGAAATCCACCAGCGGCCTGATGACCTCGAGCGCCTTCGCGGTTGCCGTCAACGCATCCTCAAGCCGGTGCTGGTAATAATAAAACCGGTTTAACGCCACCAGCACGTTCAGCGATTCCGGCGCCTGGAAATAAGCCTTCAGCAAAGGCAGTTCCGCAGCGCCTCCGGCATAACTACCGGCCGCTTCTTCGATCAGTTCTTTAACGCCGGCGGCATCGGGCTCTTCAAAATACAAGCCCTGCGCTTCAAAATCGAGCAAATCCATCTATAACCCCGCCACCAGTTTCACCGGAATTTCCTTATGGGTCGTGCAAATCGTTTCCGCTTCGCAAGCCTGGCAATGTTCATCGGTTGTTAGTTTGTGAAACTCCGCCTGTTTGGCTTCCAGCTCATCGATGCGCTCCATCAGGCATGAAATGGCCTTGCCCACCGGATCAGGAATCAAATGATGATCAAGGTCTATGCCATGCCTGTTCTGTATCTTCGCACCCTTGCTCTGGATAATGCGTCCAGGGATACCGACCACGGTACAGCAATGCGGCACATCTTTAATGACGACGGAATTGGCGCCGACACGGACATTGTTACCCAAGGTGATGGCGCCGAGGATTTTCGCACCGGAACCGACCAGCACATTATTACCCAAGGTCGGATGGCGCTTCTCCTTGTTCCAGGTCGTACCGCCCAACGTGACGCCGTGATAGAGCGTAACATCGTTGCCGATCTCGGCCGTCTCGCCGATAACAACGCCCAGCGCATGGTCGATAAACAGACGCCTGCCTACCGTCGCGCCCGGATGAATGTCCACGCCAGTGAACATTTTTGCAAATGCGCCGATGACCCGTGCCGCCAATTTCCAGTTGGCTTTCCACAAACGGTGCGTGACCCGGTGTACCAACACGGCATGTACGCCCGAATACGTCAACAGTATTTCCAGCACGCTGTGAGCGGCCGGATCGCGGCCAAACACGCAATGCACATCTTCATGCCATTGCGCGAAAAAACCCAACGGTGCATCGGCGAGCTTGCTATTCGGCATAACCATGACCATTAACTCAGGCTCCAGCCGGTTTTGCCGGGTACCGGCGGTGAAGGTATCCTGAAAAATGAGCCGGGATAGCGATCATCATCCTGCAAAGGCCGGTCTGCGGTGTCTTTAACTTCAGGTTCGCATGAAAGGGCTTCGTTGTGTTCGTTCATGGTCAATCTCCTCTAAAGATTTTGATGAAAAAGATTCAGCTCGGACGCGCTGGGCGGCCTTTTGGTCGCGGTAACAAACTGCTTGACCTGCAACAACAATTTTTGCGCCTGGCCGCGGTTGACGCTTATGCCCAATTGTTGATAGGCATGGATGACGCCCTGCGTACCGGAATGCTTGCCCAAGACCAGCTGATGGCTGCGCCCGACGATGGCCGGATCAACGCCTTGGTAATTGTTCATGTCTTTCAGCAAGCCATCGACATGGATACCGGCTTCGTGACTGAACACGGCTTTGCCGATAAGGCTCTTGCGGCTGCCTATCGCATCGCCGGAC
>SCST01000350.1 GCA_004299465.1 Methylovulum sp.
TGTTCAGATAGCTGGCCCGATAGGTCGGTTTCAAAACCACGGCTACGTCCTGCGCCGGTGCTCACCACATAGTCACTAGGATTGTCGGGATCAGGGGAACTTAAATGATCTTGATCCAGTTGATAAATTGCCGCCGACCAGCCTAAACGATGCTTAAACCAGTGCGTTTTTATGCCCAGCTCCACCAACTCACCGCGTTTTGCAGGTAAAAAATGCCCATTACGGTCTAAATCGGTATTTGGCAAAAAAGATTGACTATAACCGAAATAGCCGGATACCTTGTCGGACGGTGTAAATACCAGTCCAGCGTTAGCGGTCAAGGCATTTTTTCCGGTCGACTGGGATTCATAGGTATCGGGATTGAAAATGCTGTAGCGCAATCCGCCGGACAGATGCCATTGTTTTGTCAGATCAATTTGATCATTCAAGTAATAACCGTCTTCCACCATCGCAATATTGCGGGCAGCAAAACGGGTTGTTGGAATAGCATGATCAAAATCAGGATTAAACACATTCAGCGTGAATCCACCCAGGCTTTGCAGTCGATGGCGATAGTCATCTGATTCGTTGTGTTCTACGCCAACAATCAACGCGTGCCGGTTGCCCCACCAGTTGAATTCACCGTGTAGCTCGCCGCGTAAATTAAACTGGTTATAGTGGTCGTAAATATCGCTGTATAGCCCTTCCACCGTCGTAGGATTGATCAGGGTATTGAAACCAAATAACACGTCATGGCGCTTAACATGGAAATAATTACTGGAAAGATGCGCCGACCATCCCGAAAACAAATCTTGCGCCAATGCCGTGCTGAACCGCCAATAATCCCGATCGGATTGGGCGCGTGGATCGACATAAGACTGGTCATAAATGACTTGACCCAGCGTATAAACATTGTCGAACCGGTAAGGCAGGTTTTGGTAGCTGTATTCAAACTCCGTGTTAATAGAGCCGCTGTCAGCATAATGCCAGGTTAACGACGGGGCTAACGTAGACTTGTCGTTAGTGACATTATCACGAAAATCGTCCGCCAATTGCCCAACGGCAATCATCCGGTATAACACCTTGCTGTTGCCATTCACCTTGCCCGTGCTATCGAACACCAGGCGCGAATAATCGTAATTGCCCAACGCGACAGAGGCATTATGCTGACTGGAGAATTGGGGTTTTTTAGTGATGTAATTTACAGTGCCGCCCGGTGCGCCCATGCCATACAACACGGAAGATTGGCCTTTCAAAATTTCAATGCGTTCGACTAACGCCATGTCGCGTACCTGGAACTTCTGATTATCCAAAACGCCATTCAAATACGCGCCGCCCTCGGTACTAAAGCCGCGAATAATCAAGTCGGTATTAAAACCTCCCAAACCCGCGCCTTGTCCCACCCCGCTGATAAACATCGCAGTATCTCCAAGCCGCTGTACCTGACTGTCGCTTAATGCTTTTTGGGAGATTACGCCGACCGAATAAGGGGTTTGCAATAAACTGGCGTGGATGCGTGTTGCTGTGCCGGCTGTTTCGCTAAAGTAATCGGTGTCGTCTTCGACGGTGATGGGTGCTGTCACGGTCACTGGCGCTAAAGACTGGATAGTTTCAGCGGCGCTGAGGGGCGATAAGAAGATAGATAGATAGAGCGTGGCCTGGATTCTATGCCCATGCAAGTTTTTATAACAATACCACTTGTACATAACAGCTTAACCCTTCTGACTGTGGGAAACAAAATTCACCTTGAGCATCAATCATCTT
>SCST01000351.1 GCA_004299465.1 Methylovulum sp.
GGCGTAAACGTTATTATCCTGCATCAGCTTGACATCATCGGCGGTATGTATGCCGCTTTCGGTAATAACCAGGCGGTCTGTGGGCACTTGCGTTTTTAAATCCAGCGTCGTCTGCAGCGAGGTTTCAAAACTGCGCAGGTTGCGGTTGTTAATACCGATTAGCGGCGTATCGAGTTTTAACGCGCGTTCCATTTCCATGGCGTCATGGACTTCAACCAGCACATCCATACCCAGTTTCGCGGCGGTCTGCGCCAATTCGTGCATCAGTCCGTCCGCCAATGCGGCGACGATCAACAAAATGCAATCCGCGCCCAAGGCGCGTGCTTCATATATCTGGTAAACGTCGATCATGAAATCCTTTCTCAACACCGGCAGCGGACAACGCTCTCTGACCATCTGCAAATAAGCTTCCGAACCTTGGAAAAACTCCTTGTCGGTTAGTACGGATAAACAAGTCGCGCCGTTCATCGCATAATCCTGGGCTATCGCAATCGGGTCGAAGTTTTCCCTGATGACGCCCTGGCTGGGCGACGCTTTTTTGATTTCGGCAATAATCGCAGGTTTTTGTACGGCAACCCTGCTTTGCAAGGCCTTATAAAATCCGCGTGGTTTTTCGATACCGCCGGCAATTTCTTCGAGATCGCTAAGGGTCATGCCTTGTTTGCGCTTGGCGACTTCTTCGGCTTTTTTGGCGAGAATTGTTGTTAATATATCGGGAGTGCTGCTCATGATGTCTTTATGAATGTGAGGTTGAATAAGCGATTAAGGCATTGAATTTGGCGCGCGCCGCGCCGCTGGCTATAATTTGCCGGGCTTTTGCTATGCCGTCAGCCAGCGTATCGGTAATATCGGCCGCATAAATCGCTGCGCCGGCATTAAGCAGCACAATATCGGCCGCCGCTCCGGGCTTGTTATCCAGCACGGCGTTGATTATGCCCAAGCTGGAGGCGGCGTCGGCAACGGCGAGCTCCTTGAGATCAGCACGCTTAAAGCCGAATTGTTCCGGCGTGACGGTATAGCTGAAGACTTCGCCGTTTTTCAACTCGGCAATGCTTGATGCAGACGCAATGCTGATTTCATCGAGGCCGTCATCGGCGTTAACGACCAGCACATGCTTGCTGCCGAGTTTTTTTAAGGCTTGCGCCAGGGGCTCCAGCCATTGCTTCGCAAACACGCCGATTAACTGGTTGGGTGCGCCGGCAGGATTGGCTAACGGGCCTAATAAATTGAACAAGGTTCTTACGCCCATTTCCTTGCGCACAGTGCTCGTGTGCTTCATTGCGCCGTGATGTTTGGGGGCGAATAAAAAACCGACGCCAATGTCGTTGACGCATTCGGCAACTTGTTCGGCGCTCAAATCCAGGTTGACGCCGGCGGCTTCCAAGACATCGGCGCTGCCGCAGCTGCTTGAAACCGAACGGTTGCCGTGTTTGGCGACCCGTCCGCCCGCCGCGGCGACAACGAACGCGCAGGTCGTCGAGATGTTGAACGTATTAGCGCCGTCGCCGCCGGTGCCGCAGGTATCTATGATGTGCTCGCCGGTGACGGCGACTTTGCCGGCTAATTCGCGCATCACTTCGGCGGCGGCGGCAATTTCGTCTATCGTTTCGCCTTTACAGCGCAATGCGATTAAAAAGCCGGCGATTTGCGCATCGGTGGCATGGCCGCTCATGATTTGCCGCATGACATCGCGCATTTGTTCCGGCGCCAGGTTTTGTTTGTTTAAAACGGCTTGCAAGGCTTCTTTTATATCCATGAAGTTATGATTTTTGTGAATGTGAAAGCGTTAAGATGGCTTA
>SCST01000352.1 GCA_004299465.1 Methylovulum sp.
ATCCGGTAAGGTGCGAGGCTGGTGCCGGGGTCGGGTTGCTCGCCGGACCAGGCGGCGTTGGCCTCGGCAGGTTTATCAAGCACCCGGATGACGCCTTCGACAATATCGTCAATATAAGTGAAATCGCGGCGGTGATTACCGTAATTGAAGACATCTATCGGTTTGCCTTCAAGGATATTGCGGGTAAACATGAACAGCGACATGTCCGGCCTGCCCCAGGGTCCGTAAACGGTAAAAAAGCGCAGTCCCGTTGTCGGTATCTGGTAAAGATGGCTGTAGGTATGGGCCATTAATTCATTGGCTTTTTTACTGGCGGCATAAAGCGATACCGGATGGTCGACATTGTCATGAATGGAGAACGGCATACGGGTATTCGCCCCGTAAATAGAGCTGGTGGACGCATAGGCCAGATGCTCTACCGTATGATGCCGGCATCCCTCCAGTATGTTCATGAACCCGACTATATTGGAATCGATATAGGCATCCGGGTGGGTGATCGAGTACCGCACCCCGGCTTGGGCTGCAAGATGCATGACTCTTGTGAATTTTTCTCTTGCAAAAATATCCTCTACGGCCTGCTTATCGGCAATATCGAGTTTTACGAATTTAAATTGCTTGTAATCCTTTAATCGTTCGAGTCGAGCTAATTTCAAATTAACATCGTAGTAATCGTTAAGATTATCTATACCGACGATTTCGTCACCGCGTTCCAATAATTTAAGGCTCAGTGCCGAGCCTATAAACCCTGCCGCGCCTGTTACCATTACCTTCAAGTGTCCTCCTGGCTGAATTAATAATACGGAATAAGGTAAAATACCGATGAACGCGCATAATTTTGAATATTAGTGTGCATCGAGAATGGCCGGTTTTGCTTACCGTCATTATGGCTATCGGCTAATAATTTGATTAGATAGTTATTTTTCCATTGATGGGGTGCTTTTCCAATCTGCAGATGCTTTATTCGAAGCGTATAAAAGCATGGCCTGCAAGCTGTATACCCGCCATTGTAATACATTACCAAGCCTTAGAATATTAAACGGTAGGGCTAAATCACTTACGATCGCAATGGTAAAGCCCAAAAAATGGGCACTTAATTAAAATTACGGAAACAATTACTTGTTAAACTAAACGTTTTGCATCCAGCCCAGTGATTTAACTGACATGATTTATACCGAAGACTTTTTTATTGCGGCAAACCAACTGATAAATGCCGGACGTTTTATTGACAGCAAAGCCTGGGTGCCTGCAACCAGCGGTAATTTTTCCGCGCGCTTGCCGGACGGGACCATTGCCATTACGGTTTCCGGCAAGCACAAAGGGCATTTAGAGACGGATGACATTATGCTGATCGACGCCGATGCCAGCGCATTGGACGGCAAAAAACCGTCTGCCGAAACCCTGCTGCATACCTCGCTTTATAAGCGTTTTCCAGGGATACAAGCGGTATTGCATCCGCATTCGCTGAATTCCGTATTGATTTCACGGTTATTTAAAAACGAATGCGTGCTGGAAGACTATGAGCTATTAAAAGCCTTTAACGGTATCACGACGCATGAAAGCCGTATCGTTGTGCCGATTTTCGCCAATGACCAGGATATTCCCCGCCTAGCCGGGCAAGTCGAGCAATACATGGACAAGCAGGGCATTTGCCATGCTTATATTATTGCCGGCCACGGACTTTACACCTGGGGCGTGTCGGTGGACGAAACCTTGCGTTATCTTGAAGCGCTGGATTTTTTATTTTCTTGTGAATTACAACTGTACGGAGTCAAAAACCAATGAGTGTATTAACGATTTATAATGTGCCCGGAGATTTCGATGATCAGCCTGGAAACGGTGAGCGATGCACCGATTTTTGCACTATCAGGGACCAGCTTAACGCCATCGGCGTACAGTTTGAACGCTGGACGGCCAACTACGAACTGGCTGCCGATGCCGATCAGGAGGCGATAATCGCCGCTTACGCCGACGCGATAAGCCGTTTAAAAGAACAATACGGCTTTCAATCCCTGGATGTCATCAACGTGACGCCCGATCACCCGGAAAAAGAAGCGCTCAGGCAAAAGTTCCTGGCCGAGCACGTCCATGATGATTTTGAAGTCCGTTTTTTTATCGAAGGCTGTGGGCTGTTTTACCTGCATGTTGCCGACAAGGTGTATGCGGTATTATGCGAACAGGGCGACCTGATTAGCGTACCCGCCAACACCAGGCACTGGTTTGACATGGGGGAAAACCCGCGTTTTAAAACGATACGATTGTTTACCACGCCATACGGGTGGGTCGCGAATTTTACCGGGGATGCGATTGCCGGCAGGTATCCTACTCTCGATCAAACCGTTGCCGAGCTGTCATGATTAAAGCCGTGGTTACCGATATTGAAGGCACGACGTCATCGTTATCGTTTGTTAAAGAGGTCCTGTTCCCTTACGCCCGCGCGCACCTGGCCGATTTTGTCCGCAGCCATGAGCATGACGCAGCGGTTAAGACCTTGCTGGAAGATGCGGCCCGCGAAGCGGGCGTGGCTCCCGTTACCGGACAAATCATTACGCAATTACAGGCCTGGATAGACGAAGATAACAAAGCGACATCTCTCAAGTCCTTGCAGGGCTTGATCTGGGAGGCGGGTTACCGGCAGGGCGATTTTAACGGCCATGTCTACCCGGATGCCGTCGAAAATCTTAAGGCGTGGAAAGCGCGGGGGCTGGACTTATATGTTTATTCATCGGGTTCGGTTTATGCGCAGAAATTATTGTTTGCGCATACCGAATACGGCGATTTAACGCCGCTGTTTTCCGGTTATTTCGATACCCATATCGGCGGCAAGCGGGAAACGGCAGCGTATGCAAAAATAGCCGAACAGCTCGGGATGCCTGCGCAGCAGATAATATTTTTATCGGACATCAAAGAAGAGCTTGATGCGGCCCGCGACGCCGGATTTGCAACAGTATGGCTCATCAGGGAGGGTCTATTGGACCCTAAAGCCGAACACCGGCAGGTGAACAGTTTTGATGCTATTGATTTTGAGGCGCTGTATTGACGTTGATAGGAACTATCTAGATGCTGCTTGGATGCGACAATCTGTCGCATTTTCAAGACAGTCTGGGGTGGTTAAACTGTCAGCAACTCCAATGCGCTCCGCCTCTTCTAAAGGCATTCGAGTTTCAGGAGCCGTCTAAGCCGGCTTCTCAGTATCCTCCCTCTTAATGCGATCAGCTTCTGATCGCATCTTTTTTAGCCTGACCCAAGGTTAATCATGAAGCGCAATTACCAAATTGATACGACTGCCCCGATAAATTCCCAGGATTTGCTTAAGCAAATCGCCTTTCATGAGGCCGGCCATGCTGCCGGAATTTACCTGTGCAATAAACAGAAACAATTGCCGTCGGTATTTTTTCAAATCACACAAACCCGCGATAAATTATTAAACCTGCCGGGTACATGGCTGCACGATCGTTTTGTCGCGGGTGTCGAAGGCGGTTATTTAATTGATAACCTGCCGATCACGCTGATAGAAAGCGCCTGCTATTTTTCAGAGGCAGGGCAAGATGCCTACCAGACGGCTTTCGAGGCGGATATGATCAACCTACTGGTCGGTGCGCTTGCCGAGGCAAAGCATGTAGCGCTCCGCGAAGGCGGCTATTTCAATGCCAACAGGGCTGCCATCAATACGCTGCATTTTTATGGCGGCAGCTCGGATTTGGTTAAAGTCTATGATTATCTCGAGCGTTTTATCGCGTGTGGAAAAAAACGCGAAGACAAGATGATTGAACTCTTGACGAAGGCCTTTGAGTTCATAGACTCCGTTGAATATTGGCAGGCCATCGAGCGCCTGGCGGCTTACATCCTGGACAGCCAGGAAAGCACGATCAGCTGTGAGGAAGCCATTGCCGTACTGGACAACCGTTATTAAGAACGGCTCATTTTAGCTCATCTTATAAATATCCCCCCGATGCTTCGTCCTGCTGTGTTGCAGCGCACATTTTTAAAATAGTCCCCCCTTTTATTTCCGCACCCATCAAGTTGGTTTCAAGTAGGCTCTT
>SCST01000353.1 GCA_004299465.1 Methylovulum sp.
GCTCGAAGCACACAACCGGCAGAGGACGCGACAAGCCTTTATTGTTGCCATATCCCATAAACGGCGGACGCCAACCGCCGCCACGCCTGCTTCAATTCCCGGATCAAGCGCTGCCGGTCGGTCTCCGTTGCCGGAAGCTCCTCCTGGGGAGAGGCTCCGGGCTGCGTCTTCTCTTCGGGCGACGGCGTGTTGTCAACGACGATAAAGGTGCCGGGAATCATCCCCATCCAGCAACTCCAGGGCACCACGCCAACCTCGGGCGGCGTGAACTCAATAACTTGCCGGCCCGACTGCAATTTAATATCAAGCCCGTATTGAGGCACCACAATAGCCTTATTGCACTCGTTCAATTCCTTGCCGTTGATCACCCATTTCACCGGCACGCCTTTACGCAACGTAAATTGACTCGGTGAATAGCCTTTTTTCAATACATCCATCGTGATGGTTTGCTCGGTATCGCATGACGGCGTTTGCGCGACAGTCGGCGACAACTGTTGTGACACGCGCGCAACCAGCGTGTTGAAATCGACGCCCGTGCCCGTTACCGCCAGCCCCCGGTTAAGCATAATCGCGCCCAGGATCATAACAACGACACCGGAAGCTTTTAACAGTTTAGGTGCCAGGTTCGCAGACAGCATGCTGGTCAGGAACCCGAAGCCCATCAGTAACGGCAAGGTGCCGATGGCGAAAAAGAACAGGATGGCGGCGCCTTCCGAACCGCTGCCGGTGCCTGCCGCCATCACATACATCGCTTGCAGCGGGCCGCAAATAATCATCAAGCCATTCAAAAGACCGATATAAAAAGGATTGCTGTGCTTGCGGTATTCCTTGCCGACAAAGCGCATGACGAAAGCCGGCGCCTTGAACTGGAAATGGCCGAGCGCAGGAAACACTTCCAGCATGTGCAGGCCGAACAGGATCAGGAAAACCCCGGCCGCCACGCCGACCGCGCCTTGCGTGTAGGGCGTGAAAGCGACAATCGAACCGAATGCGCCGAACACCGCGCCGAAAACGGTATAGGAAAGGGTTTTGCCGATGCCGTAAAGAACATGCGCGCCATAGGATTTATGTCCTTTGCTGGCGTTTTTCGCAACATAACCCATAATCAACGGGCCGCACATGCCTACACAATGAAAGCTGGTCAAAAAGCCGATCAGGATCAGCAAGCCGTAACTCATGTCACGCCCCAGTTCGGGCATGTCGGCATGATCCATGAACCAGCTATCGAGCCAGAGGAGGATGCCGATCCCGGTTAGCGCAAGCGCCGCGGCAACCATTTTTTTAACAACCGTAAACAGCGGATGTTTTGGATCAGCCAGTGAATTCTTGTCGGTAGCGTTCATCATTGAGCCTTGTGAACTAAAAGGGATTCCGTCATGCAGGCATGAAAATCTTCCTAAAAAGCATGTGAAATCACGCACTTTACCCGGTGATATGCCGCGATTATGTGTAGAATATACGCAAAAAAGATATTTAATCTTCTTAAAATCAATAAATTATAATATTGGCATAAAAATTGTTGCCTATTATATGATTAGGGCTTGTCC
>SCST01000354.1 GCA_004299465.1 Methylovulum sp.
GAAAATACTCGACCAAGTTCTCGCGATAAACGCTACGCTCAGCAATCGTACCCAAGGAATTCAGTTGCAACCGGACTTGGCTGCGAATACCCAACCTTTTCCACAGGCGATCCATCAGCAATATCAATTCGGCATCAATATCGGGACCCGTCATGCCGTAGGTTTCCACGCCCAGTTGAATAAACTGGCGATAACGGCCTTTTTGCGGACGCTCATGCCGGTACATCGGTCCGTAATACCATAGCCTATGGACCTGGCTATTCAACAAGCCATGTTCCAGGCAAGCCCGAAGACAGCCTGCGGTGCCTTCCGGGCGCAAGGTCAGGGAATCGCCGTTCCTGTCCTCGAAGGTGTACATTTCTTTTTCGACAATATCGGTGACTTCACCGATAGAGCGCTTGAACAGTTCGGTCTTTTCGACGATCGGTAAGCGAATCTCGCTATACCCATAAGTAGCGAGCACGTCCCTGATAATTTTTTCCGCATATTGCCAAAGCGGTGTTTGCCCAGGAAGCACATCGTGCATCCCGCGAATTGCTTGTATCGTATTTGCCATGTTTATCGACGATCCTATCAACGACCCATCTTTTTTGCTTCATTAGAAAGTGGAAATTTTTCCAGCAACAAGTTTTGGTATTCTCTTGCCTGCCCTTCATTGCCTAATGCCTGTTCCGTTTGCATGCCGTACCATAATGATCCAGCCGTATGCGCGGCGACACTTAAATAACGCTGTAAATAGCCTTTTGCCGGCCAATATTCACCGTTTTGAAAACTGAGTTTTTGCATTGCCAGCAATGCCGGCGCGTAAGTGTCATTAGCCAGTAATGCCTGTTTAAGATAGGCTTTGGCTCTTTGCTTTTGTCCGAGGTCCAATTGGCAAATCCCTGCATTGGTCAATGCCAGCCATTGCCGGTCGTTCAACAGGTTCGCAATCGCACGGTTTAATAAATCCATGCCTTTATCAAACTGCTTTTGTTCGCACAGGAAACGACCGAAGTTGTTTTGCACGCCTAAGTCGTCAGGGGCCGCTTTCAGCGCCGCTTCATAATGCGTTCTTGCTTTAGGGACTATTTCGATTTTCTCGTATAAAAAAGCCAGCGCATTATGTGCCTGGATATTATCCGGCTCTTCCTTCAATGCCCGTTCCAGGTTCTCTTTAGCGGCTTCCAGCCTGTTCATGTTCAGGTAGCGTATACCCAATTGCAAATAAATGTCCGCGGGATCTTCGCCTTTTTTTTCAGTCCATGAAGCGCAACCGGCCATCAACGCCAGCAGCATAATAATAGCCAGCGTTTTTAATGGTTCAAGCCGCACGTTCGGCCCCCAGCAATTTTAACTTGAGATGTCTGCGGCTTTTGTCCTTAACCTGCCCGACCAACTGGCCGCATGCCGCGTCAATGTCTTCGCCGCGGGTTTTCCTGACGGTCGTGACAATACCGGCGTCATTTAACAGCGTTTTGAACAGGTTAATCCGGTTATTACTGGAACAACGGTAAGATGAGCTGGGAAACGGGTTGAACGGTATTAAATTGATTTTTGCCGGAACCGTCTCCAGCAGTTTAATAAGCCCATGCGCATCGGCCAGGGAGTCATTGACACCGTCCAACATGACATATTCAAAAGTAATGGTGCGCCGCGGCGCTATTTTTGCATTGTCCCGGCACGCTGCCATCAATTCTTTCAGCGGATATTTCTTGTTGATGGGCACCAGTTCGTCTCTCAATTCGTCGGTGACGGCATGCAACGATACGGCAAGACTGACATCACAGGCTTCGGTCAAACGATACATTGCCGGCACGACGCCTGAGGTACTGATGGTTACCCGGCGTTTGGACAGGCCATACACGAAGTCATCCATCATCAGGTTCATCGCCGCTACGACGTTGTCAAAATTCAACAGCGGTTCTCCCATGCCCATCATGACGACGTTAGTGATTTTTGCGTCTTTTCCTAAACGTTTTTGTGCGACGAACACCTGGCCGATAATTTCAGATGTACTTAGATTGCGGTTGAAACCCTGCTGCGCCGTAGAGCAAAACGTGCACGCTAGGGCGCAACCGATTTGCGATGAAACACACAAAGTACCGCGCCCTTCTTCAGGAATGAAAACCGTTTCGACGCGATTGCCGCAATGCGTCTGCAACGCCCATTTCTGCACGCCATCGCCGGCGAGCTGTTCAACGACAATATCGGGGGCGGCAATACAACAATGCCCGGTTAAATAGCTGCGTAGCGGCTTGCTTAGATTGCTCATCAGCTCGAAGTCTGCTACGCCTTCCTGGTAAATCCATTTAAGCAACTGCGTGGCCCGAAACGGTTTCTCACCTAAACCGACAAAAAAGGCTGCAAGGCCTTTCCTGTCGAAATCGAGCAGATTGATTTTGCCGGGCTTAGCGGGTTCTTGCACAAAGTTCATCATCTGAGAAAAAGTAGCTGATTTCCCTGTCCGCAGTGGCCACCGCATCCGAGCCATGCACCGCATTTTCGTCAATGCTGCTCGCAAAATCAGCGCGGATAGTGCCAGGCGCGGCTTCTTTAGGGTTAGTCGCACCCATGATTTCACGGTGCTTGGCAACCGCATTTTCGCCTTCCAG
>SCST01000355.1 GCA_004299465.1 Methylovulum sp.
GCGGCGGAAAAAGTCGAATCTGTACTGGAAAAAACCAGGAACCTCGAAAAGCAACTGGAGCGCCTGAACGCCAAGCTCGCCAGCTCTGCCGGTGATGAACTCGGTAATCAGGCGGTCGATGTCGCAGGCATAAAAGTTTTGGCCGTCAAGATGGACAATGTCGATCCCAAATCGCTACGCGACCTGCTCGACCAGCTAAAAAACAAACTGGGCAGTGCGGCAATTGTGTTAGCCGTGGTGGACGGCGACAAAGTCAGCCTGATTGCCGGTGTCACGAAAGATAAAATGGGGCAGATAAAAGCCGGTGAGCTGGTCAATTTTGTCGCCACTCAAGTGGGCGGCAAAGGCGGCGGCCGACCGGATATGGCGCAGGCGGGCGGAAATAATCCGGCCGGGTTGGCGGAGGCTTTGGCCGGGGTTCCGGCTTGGGTGGAAGGGCAGTTAGGCTGATAAAAGCAATTGATATCGCGTGCTTTTATGTTGATGCTGAGCATCATCCCATCCCTGGCGCTGGGTTCCGGCACCCGTCAGAGCGCGTAAGCGAATCCCTGCCGGAACGACGAATTTATACTTTAGTCAGCAGCATTGTGCCTGGATGGCAGGCAAAAAAAAGCGGCCCAACGAGCCGCTGAAGAGAAGGATATAAAAACTCTAAGTGTCCTAGGAGGGAGCATGCATCTCAAGAGTTGTGACTATAATAACGATATGAATTGACAAAGAAAATGTGACAGATTGTCGCGTGGCAGATTGTCGCAGGTATGTGCTGTGGCTTCGGTGAGGCCGGACGGCCTGAAAATATAGGCAGTGTGGCTAAAAAACTTCCAGATCCTTGCCTGAAGCGTAGGGCGTGCCGTGCGCGCTTTCCCTGGCGCGTGGATAACGTGCCAGTTCGTTGATGGCGCGCGCGGCACGCCCTACAACAGACGACTCAATTTCGCAAAATCACTGAGTGGGATGGTTTCAGCCCTTAACGCCGGGTCTATATTCAATGCGGCAATCTGCTCTTCACTGATGAGTTTTTTCAATGAGTTGCGCAGGGTTTTGCGGCGTTGCGAGAAGGCTTCGGTGACGACACGGTTAAGTTTGGCGACATCCTCAACGTCAACCGGCGGCTCATGATGCGGAATCAGGCGTACAATCGCCGACGTCACTTTAGGCGCGGGATCGAAACTTTCCGGCGGTACATCGAATAAATGCTCGGTGGCGCAATAATACTGCATCATGACGCTGAGCCTGCCGTATTGCCTGCCGCCCGGCGGCGCGCAAATCCTGTCGACCACTTCTTTTTGCAACATGAAATGCATGTCCTGTATGCAATAGGCGTTATCGAGCAAATGAAACATTAACGGCGTGGAAATGTTGTAAGGCAGGTTGCCGATAACGCGCAGTTTTTCGTTAGCTTCGGTAAGTGCAGCAAAATCGAAGCGCAACGCATCGGCGCTATGAATCTGGAGATTGTCGTGCTGCCCGAATTTGTCCTTAAGCAATGCCACGAGATCCCTGTCCAGTTCGACGACATCGAGACGACTGCCTTTCGCTAATAAAGGCTTTGTCAGTGCGCCCATGCCTGGGCCTATTTCAACCCAGTGTTCACCCGGCTTGGCCTGTATGCTGCCGAGGATATTGTCGATGACGGTGTGGTCATGCAAAAAGTTTTGGCCGAAGCGTTTGCGTGCGGTATGGGTCATGATTGCGCCTGATGAGAGGTCATGGCTAATGCGGTTTCAATGGCGACAAATAGGCTGCCGGGATCGGCCTTGCCGCTGCCAGCCAGATCCAAAGCCGTGCCGTGGTCGACCGAGGTGCGGATAATCGGCAAGCCCAGCGTGATATTCACAGCCCGGCCGAAACCTTTGTATTTAAGTACCGGCAAGCCCTGGTCATGGTACATCGCTAATACGGCATCGGCCGAGTCCAGGTATTTGGGCGTAAATAAAGTGTCCGCCGGTAACGGGCCTTCGAGGTTTAAGCCCTGGGCGCGGAAACTGTCGAGTACGGGCTCAATCACGTCGATTTCTTCGCGGCCAAGATGGCCGCCTTCCCCGGCGTGTGGATTAAGTCCGCATACCAGTATTTTGGGCTTGTCGAGGTTAAAGCGTAGCCGCAGCTCATGATCCAGGGTATGGATAACCGTCCGCAAACGGGCGTGCGTGATGGCCTGGCTGACCTCGGCCAGCGGCAGGTGGTTCGTGACCAACGCGACGCGCAAGCCTGCCGTTGCCAGCATCATGACCGGATGGCCGCCGGTCATTTCGGCAATATATTCGGTGTGGCCGCTAAACGGGAAGCCGGCATCGTTAATAATGCCTTTATGTACCGGCCCTGTGACCATTGCGGCAAAAATCCCGTCCACACAGCCCTTGGTTGCCTTCGTGATGGTTTTTAACACATAACGGCTGTTGGCCGGATTCAAATGACCATATTGTACCGGCTCAGCCAGCTCAACGGGTAATACCGTCAGGCAGCCTGCGTGTTGACAGCTTGCCGGCAGGGCGCCGTCAAATAGCCTGATCTGTAGGGGTAAATCCAGTTGTTTGGCGCGCTGCTCCAATAATTCAGGACTGGCTATGACCACAGGTTCGTAGCGTAAATCCTGCTGGGCGAGCTGGATGCAAAGATCGGGGCCTATGCCGGCCGGTTCGCCGGGGGTTAAGGCGATACGCGGTATGGCTTGAGATGTGTGTGTCATGGATATTTTGAGATATTAGGAGGTTTCGAAAGCAAGATGCAGGTGTGGAACAGCCGTTAATAATTAAGCGATAAACGCACGCCGGCCATTGTGGGGTCACCCGGTGCGCCACGCGCCCCGAGTTGGGTCGTGTAATAATAAGTGTCGCTAAGGTTATTGACATAGACATAGGCGTCATAATGTTCTTTAGCATAACCAATGCGCAGGTTAATAACGGAATACGCATTTTGATGTAACAGGTTCATTTCATCAAAATAGGTGTTGCCTTTCCATAACCATTCAGCACGCGCGAAATAACCTTGTGGATGTTTATATTGTAAGGCCGTCAACGCATTAAACTCGGGTACAAACGGTACGGTATTGCCGGTATAGTCAACGCCGGTGATGCGGTCGTGGTAGTCATCAAAACGGATATGCGTGTAACCGACGCTGTTTTCCAATGCCAGGTTGTCAATAATCCTGAGCTGGTCTTCAAATTCAAGCCCATACGAAGACACTTTCGGGGCGTTAAAGGCGCTGTAATTGCCGCCGGCAAAAAAGTGCTCGACTTGATAGTCACTGATATCGTAATAAAACGCCGCAATATGGGTTTTCAAGCGTTCATTAAACCAGTCATTTTTAATGCCGACGGTGTTATGCCATAGGGTTTCCTGGTCGAATTGAATGGCTCTGGGCTCGATGTTCGCAAAGGTAAGGCCGCCCGGTTTAAAGCCGAAACCGGTAGCGGCATACACCAGGCTATGCCCGGAAAGACGGTAATCGACACCCCATTTTGGACTGGCGAAAAAAGTGTCGTAACTGCGCGTAACCGGCAGGAAGAAACCGCCGGGAGAGGAGTTTAGCGAGCTATTCAAATGACTGCTGACATAATCCAGGCGCAATTCTGTGTACAGCTTAAGATCAGTGAAACCCTGGTAGGCCAGGCGGCCAAAAGCCGCGTAGTTTTCAGTCTGTTTATCCGTCAAATAAACATCGCGGTTAGCTGTCAGGAGGATATTATCGAGTTCATCAAATTGGGACGTCGAAAAAAAGCCTCCCAGCTGCCAGTCCCATAGCCCTGGCTTTTTGGGGCTGAGACGAACTTCTTGTGTCCATGATTCTTCATCATTTTTTAAATAGCGCGAGGCGATGGCTAAGGGCTTTAAACCCAGGTCAACGCTAAGTGGCGATAATTGCCAAAAACGATGACTACTGATAGACAGCAGCTTGTAATTTTCTGTTTCATGGGCAATGCGTAAGTTTTGGCTATCTGCATTTTGTTGCAGTTGTTCATTCAAACCCGCTTCGGTAACGAACGAGTTGGGTTGGTCCAGGCGCGTAAAGCGGGCGTTGCCATAATTAAAATCATCTTTGGTCAGCGTTAAACGGATGTCCCAGGCCGATGAAGGTTTCCAGGTCAGCGCGGCGCGACCGCTAAAATTCTCTTGCGCATCGGGGTGGTTATTTAAGAAACTGTTATACAAAAAACCGTCCCGTCCGTTATAGGCACCGCCAAGACTAAAGTACAGCTGGTCTTTAATCAGTGCCCCGGCGCTTTTGACATTAACGGCGTGATAGTCATAACTGCCCATGTCTAGCGCAACGCTGTTTTTAAAGGTATTGTCCGGCTGGCGGGTCTGGATATCGACGGCTCCGGCATAGGCATTTTTGCCAAAACGTCCGGGTTGTGAACTTCGGTATACCGAAAGCGATTCTATGTCAAAAAGCTGTCCCATATTGGTCATCGGGCTGCTGTAGGCGACATCATCGACGTAAAAAACCACTGCAGGCGCACTGAAGAGTGACGTGTTCGTCAAGCCGCGCATCGTGAATAGCTGCCGTAACGATCCCAAGCTTTGATCGGTGATATTAAAGTTAGCGATATTTTTACTGATATCCTGCAAGCGGTACATGCCGCGCTCTTGCAATTCTTCGGCATAAAATTCATTTTTACTGTCAGCTTCACGGTTAAACGAGGGTTCCGTCGCTTTTTGCGTCGTTATCGTCACGGTTTCCAGGGTAACGGGGGCTGCGTTTGCCACGGAGGCCAGTGCAAAAAAACAGTAAGGGATGGCGATGAGTCTCATTGTATGATTTTGGTGAAAAGTGTTAAGGTGTTATCGGCACAGGCCATATCGAAGCCTGATTTCCAGGTTATTGTGTCGTTATTTTAATGCTTCGGCTGGAATAGCCAATAAAGCCGCCTGCTTTGTATTATGACGCCAATCCGTTAATTGTAATACGCTGTAATCATATAACTGACACAATAATGCACGTTTGTGCCCGTGCGAATCTTTCCCTCTATTACTACGCCATGCTCAATTTATCCAAGTTATCGATTTTAAGGTGCTCGTGTCTTGCATTCATGTCAATAAAACCAGAATCCGGCAAACCCTAAGATACGATTTAAAGTTGAGCATCGCGTGTTAATGTTACGTTTTATTTTACTGTTGGGATTGTTGATGTTTTGCCGTGTAGCGACGCCGCCCGGTGTACAGACTGAGACTTCCGTTAGTTCTTTACCGCTTGCGCCGCAACCTAAACGGCGTGTTTTGCTTATTTATTCCTATCACGACACGCTGCCGTGGCAAGCCAAACTGAGGGAAGCGCTGTTCGCACGTTTACAGACTGTTCCTGCCGAGCAACGTCCTGAATTGTTTGAAGAACGTATTGAAGGGCATAGGTTGAGCCATATCATTTCCTATACCACGCTATGGGCGCTACTGGAAACTAAATACAGCAAAGTGAAACTGGATTTAATGGTCACTGAAAATGATTATGCCTTTAATTTAATCAAGGAGTATCCAACTATTTTCCCCGGCGTCAAACGGCAAGCGCTAACGCTGACGCTAGGAAAGGATGGCGAGGCGCTGGTCGCGAACGAAAACTGCATTGAAGCCGTTAATACGATATTACACGTCTTGCCGAACACTAAACGGATTATTGCCGTGGTCAGCCATGACGACCCATACGGTGCTAACGTTATGGCGCAGCTTAAAAGCGCCCAGTCGTCGTTATCCGCTAAAAACATCCGGCTTGAGATCTGGAACGACTTTAGTTTTGAAGAGCTTGACCAACGTATCCAACAACTCCCGCCAAAAGATACGGCCATTTTATTTTTTCCGGTCATGCAGGATCGTTTAGGTGTTTCGCAAATTCCAAGAGATGTTTTCCAGCATTTAAGAGCCATTGCA
>SCST01000356.1 GCA_004299465.1 Methylovulum sp.
CGAACGCGCAACGCCGCGTCATTGCCGATATTGAAGCCGATTGCCGCCAAAATCACCCGATGATGCGCCTCGTGCAAGGCGATGTCGGTTCGGGGAAAACCGTCGTTGCCGCTTATGCGGCATTACTGGCGATAAGCGCCGGCTATCAGGTGGCGTTAATGGCGCCTACCGAATTACTGGCGGAGCAGCATTACCGTAATTTCTGCGCATGGTTTGCCGATATGCAAACAGATGTCCTGCTGTTAACCGGGCAAATCAGGGGCAAGGCCCGCGACGCCGTGTTGCAGGGTTTGGCGGACGGCTCGGCCGGCATCGTCATGGGCACCCATGCCTTATTTCAGGAGACTGTGCTGTTTGATAAGCTGGGTTTGGTGATTATTGATGAGCAGCATCGTTTCGGCGTGCACCAGCGTCTCGCGCTCAGGGAAAAAGCCCAGCAGTCGGGCATCAGGCCGCACCAGCTGGTGATGACGGCGACGCCTATTCCCCGTACTTTGGCGATGCTGCAATATTCGGATCTGGACATCTCCATCATCGATGAACTGCCTCCGGGCAGGAAACCCATAGTGACCAGCGTGATTCCGGCCGAACGCCGCGCCGATGTTATTGATAGGATCAACCACTGGGTGGACAGGAAAAGACAGGCTTATTGGGTCTGTACGCTGATTGAAGAATCGGAAACCCTGCAATGCCAGGCCGCGGAAAAAACCGCCGAACTATTAACGGCCAGCTTGCCCGCTGTGCGCGTCGGCCTGGTCCATGGGCGCATGAAGGCCTCCGAAAAAGAGGCCGTCATGCAGGCATTCAAACACCACCGGCTGGATTTACTCGTTGCGACGACGGTCATTGAAGTGGGCGTTGATGTACCTAATGCCGGTTTGATGATTATCGAAAACCCCGAACGCTTGGGTTTGTCGCAATTGCACCAGTTGCGCGGCCGGGTTGGACGGGGGGAGGGCGATAGTTACTGCCTGTTAATGTACCAGTCGCCGTTGTCGGATACGGCGCGGCAACGCCTGGGTATATTAAGGGACAGTAATGACGGCTTTCTTATCGCCGAAAAAGATTTACAGTTACGTGGTCCCGGTGACGTGATGGGCACGCGCCAAACCGGGCAGATGCCGTTTAAAATTGCCGATTTGGCCAGGGATGCCGCGTTACTGGAGGCGATACAGCAGGTCGGCGAGCGTTTTTTTACCGAATACCCTGAGGCTATACAGCCGATATGTGAGCGTTGGCTATCGGGGTCGACTATTTATTCCGAGGTTTGACGGTTTGACGATCAAGAGCGTGTTATTTAATCAGGAGCCTTCGTGGCGGGAAAACCGTCAAGGCACCCGGCATAAACTCCCTGAGCCGGTGCAATCATGGTTATACGAATCCGGTTCGTTAACCCAGCGTTTGCGCGGTTGTTACGGTAACGCCGTCGCGGTAAATGTATTGCTACAGCAGTGGGTGACGCCTTTTTTATCCGAGCGGCGGCGGCTTAAGCAGCTGGAGCACCGTTATTGCCTGATCCGCGAAGTCATGCTGCATGCCGACGGCAAGCCCTTGATTCTTGCCAGGACGATTATCCCGGTAGGCACGCTTAAAGTCGCGCACAGTAATTTATCGCAATTGGGAACACGGCCTTTGGGCGAGGTGATTTTTGCCTGCCCTGAACTCGAACGTGTCGCGATGGATGTCACGTTGACCAGGCCCTCGCTATGGACGCAAGCCGCCAGCGCTGCTGCGCGTATTGAGCAGCCGGTTTGGGGCAGGCGAACGGTTTATGCGATCGGACCCAGGCATATGGCGGTCAGCGAGTTTTTTTTGCCGGGGATATTGTAGCGTGGCTTACGTTATTCGTAATTATCCAGCCTCCCGCTAAAGCCACAGACTGTAGGGCGCGCCGCGCGCGCCATCAAGGAGCCGGCACATTACCCAGGTCGGGGAAGGCGACACTTCAGGCTGCCCGGTAATAAACGGAATAGTTACCGTTGTTCTAACTCACTGCCGGGCTTGAACAAATTGAAACAACCGTGCATTCGGGCTATAATTTTCCGCATTCGCACCGGGTAAAGCCGGTTTAAAGCTGTAATAAGACGATAAACCCGATGGCGCGAAAGCTTCCGGGCTTTACCGAAAAGTGGATTAAAGATTGAAAATACTCATACTTGGAGCTGGTGTAACCGGTTCATCAGTTGCCGAGGCATTGGCGAGTGAAGAAAACGATATTGTCGTCATTGACTTCAAGCCGGAACTCCTGGAAGCGCTGAAAGAGCGTTTCGATATTGCGACAGTTACCGGTAACGCCGCCCATCCCAGTGTCCTGGAACAGGCGGGCGTATCCAATGCCGACATCGTCATCGCCGTAACAGACCGCGACGAAACCAATATGTTGGCGTGTCTTATCATCAATACCCTGTATAGCCGCCCCAAAACCATCGCACGAGTGCGTGCGATAGACTACCTGACCCACCCGCAATTATTCAGCCCCAGCGGTATCCCGGTCGATTTTGTCATCAGCCCTGAACAGATTGTCATGGAATCCATCCGCAACCTGATTGAATATCCGGGCGTGCTGCATATTTCCGATTTTGCGGGCGGGCTGGTACGCTTGTTTTCCGTTAAGGTCGTCGCCGGCGGTTTTTTAACGGGTAAAAAAATCAAGGCCTTAAAAGAACGCCTTGCCGACGGCAAAATCCGTGTGGCGGCTATTTTCAGGCAGGGGCGACCCGTGGTCGTCAGCGGCGAAGCGGATATTGAGACCGATGACGAGGTGTTTTTCGTCGCGCCGCGCAAGGAAGTGCGGCGGGTATTGAAAGAACTCAATAAACTGGAGCCGCCGTTAAAGCGCATTATTATTGCCGGCGGCGGCCATATCGGTAAACGTTTGGCGATGGCGTTGGAAACTGATCACCAGGTAAAAATCATCGAAAAAGATCCGCGCCGCGCTAAAAAAATAGCCGGCGATCTTAATAATACGACGGTATTGCTGGGCGAC
>SCST01000889.1 GCA_004299465.1 Methylovulum sp.
GGCGGCCACCAGCACGATCATCGTCAGGATGATAAACATGGCGATCTTTTCCAGCTTCAGCGCAGCAAAGAGGTTACGGTGCAACTGCATCCAGTCCCGCGCGACGTACGGGAACCCAAGGCGTTGCTGAATCTCCGCTCCCACCTCCTTTGCCCTGTACAGATCGTCCACCTTCACCTCGATCCCTGTCACTGATTTTCCCATCTGGAAGAACTGCTGAGCCGCCGCAATGCTAACATAGGCTAGGGCGCTGTCGTATTCATACATTCCCATCTCGAAGACCCCGGCCACGGTAAAACTTCGCATGCGCGGCGCAAGCCCGAATGGGGTCAGCACATTTCCGAAGGGAGAAATAACATTCACCCGCCCGCCGAGGCCCACCCCGAGATTCGCTGCCAGGGCGCGCCCGATGATGATCCCCTCGGGATCAAGACGCCATCCGCTTCCCTCAGCCGGTCCTTTCAGCCGCGCTGGATCGACCTCGGTGAAGCTCTTGGTCAGCGCCGTGACCTCCTGCGCGGAGTCGAGATCGATGCCACGAAGGACCGCCCCTCCCGCCCCTCGACCCATGCTCAGCATCACCTGGTGGTAGGTGAAGGGAGAAACGGCCACCACGTGCGGAACATTGCGAACCCGCACAAGCGTCTGAGCCGGATCATCCACCCCTCGATCCCCATAACGTATGATCCAGAGGTGGGCATTGGTCCCGAGGATCTTACTCCGAAGGTCACGCTCAAACCCGCTCATCACCGCCAGAACAACAATGAGCGCCATGACGCCAAGGGCAACGCCACCGATAGAGATCAGCGTGATCAGGGAGATGAACGCCTGCCCTCGCCTCGCCTTCAGATACCGAAGCCCCACGAACAGTTCAAACGGCATCGGTACCACCTTGTTCGCCTTGGGCGGGCTTCAGGAGAGGAAAGAGGATGACATCACGAATGGAGGCGGAGTCGGTGAAGAGCATGGCCAGCCGGTCGATGCCGATCCCTTCACCGGCCGTCGGAGGCATCCCGTACTCCAATGCACGCAGATAATCCTCATCCAGGCCATGGGCCTCCAGATCGCCTTGATCCCGCTGCCGCAACTGGTCAAGAAAACGGGCGCGCTGCTCGCGCGGATCGTTCAGCTCAGAGTAGGCGTTGGCGATCTCCATCCCGCCAACGAACAACTCAAACCGCTGAACCGTCGTCGGCTCCCCT
>SCST01000890.1 GCA_004299465.1 Methylovulum sp.
TCGCGCCCGGCACCAGCGTCAAGACGAATCCCAACATCATGGCTGCGGTCGGTCGGAACACGATCTTTACCAACGTGGCCGTTACCCCTGATGGGGAACCGTGGTGGGAGGGAAAAGACCCGGCACCACCCGACGGCCTCGTTGATTGGCGTGGTAACCCGTGGGTCTCCGGGGAGGGGACGGCGGCCCATCCCAACTCGCGTTTTACGCTTCCCGCCAGGCAGTGTCCATCGATCTCCCCCCGCTGGGAGGACCCGGAAGGCGTTCCCATCTCGGCGATCCTCTTTGGAGGACGCCGCGCCCGGGTGGCACCACTCGTCTATCAGTCGTTCAGTTGGCAGCACGGCGTTTTTGTCGGGGCCGGCATGGCCTCAGAGACGACAGCCGCCCAGTCGGGCGCGGTCGGGGTCACCCGGCGCGACCCGATGGCGATGGTCCCATTCTGCGGCTATCACATGGCCGACTATTTCGGCCACTGGCTCGACATGGGCCTGCGGATCGCTCATCCTCCTGCGATCTTCCACGTCAACTGGTTTCGGACCGATAAGAACGGCCGCTTCCTCTGGCCCGGCTTTGGCGAGAATGTTCGCGTTCTCAAGTGGATCCTGGAGCGAGCTCAAGGCCAGGGTAAGGCCGTCGAGACTCCCATCGGATTCATTCCCACGCCTGATGTGTTGGACCTGGATGGGCTGCGGCTGTCGGCCGACGCCGCGGATGAGCTGTTGAGCATCGATACCGATGCCTGGGCTGCTGAGCAGGCGGAGCAGGGCCTGTTCTTCGACCGACTTGCCGCGCGGCTGCCCGTCCAGATCCGGCAGGAGCATGACATGCTCCGCCAGCGGCTCAGCCGCCTCAGCGTCCCCGTCAACGCCGCCGAGCCGCCACACGCACCGTAGTCGCCAACCCTTCCGGCGACTCCGGATCGAATGTGCCCCTCACATGCAGAAGGGGGATCACCAATGCGATCCGACGAGCCCACCGAAGAACTGACGGTATCCAATCGAGCATTGCGCGCCCAAATCGCTGAATACCAGCGGGCAGAGAAGGCCCTGCGGGAAAGCGAGGCACGATACCGCGCGCTTGTCAGTGAGGTGAGCGACGGACTGTTTGTGGTAGACGCTCGGGGAGTCATCACCTTTGCAAACCGGTCGCTGGCCA